>JBCBWQ010000128.1:0-7589 GCA_039817025.1 Pseudomonadota bacterium
AACCGCTCGGTTCTAGGCCGAACAAACATCTAACCTGACAGAACGGGCCTTCCATTTCGGAAGGCCCGTTTTCTTTTGGAAGACAGAATGAGACGGTGCCGGCGTGCTGCCTGTTGCCGCGTCCGCGCGCTAGCCCGGGATCAAATCAAACGGGATGGTGACGCGCTCTGCGCCATCATTCACCGGATTGACCCCATGCCACATGAAGGACGGGAAAAGCACCAGCATGCCAGCCTCCGGCGCGATCCAGCGGAGCGCGTCACAAGGCGGCACGGTCGGATAGGAGGGCGCGCCAAAACCGATCCAGCCCGCTTTGTCCGGAGACGCTGCGGTCCCATCCGGTACTTTGGCGTAGTAGACGGCGCTTATCCATCCTTCAGGGTGAACATGGCTTTCATGCCAACCGCCCCCTGAGAGCCGCACCGACCACATGGCGCATATGTCATAGATCCCAGTGTTGCGGGCCGTGAGCGGGTGATCTGGGGCGTCACCGATGGCCTCAAGATAAGAGCGAATTGGTCCGTCAAGGGCAGACAGATAGGCTTTGAGGCTTGGCTCATTGATCTCAGATAGATTTTGGATGGTTTGCGTCGCCGCGCCGCGCAGGGATTGGCCGAGTGGCCGTGCGCTGAGTGTCTGCAGCCGATCCATGGCATCGGTTAGCGCGGCATTGAACGTGTCCATATCGGCAAACCCATCCGGCGGGCTCAGGCGAAACGTACGGATATGGTCATCGGGCCGGATGAGATGGTCGACTCCCGGATCGTCAGCCAGCCGAAGCGCGATGCTCTCATGCGCGATCCAGTGTTGTTTCAGCGGCTCCGCTGTGCGTCGCTCGGCAATGTGGCGCAATGCTTCGGACACATCTCCGCGCATGAGGTTCCCCACGATGAGCGTATCTATCGCCGCATCACTGCCAGCCGACAGGGCCAGGGCGCGACCGGCCCGATGAATCGAAGCATCGGTCTCGCCGCGGTCCCGTGCGATCAACGCTCCGACGCTCCACGCCTCCGCATTCGCCGAGCCTGCAGCAAGCGTGCGCCAGATCGCTTCAGCCTTTTCAAGATCCCCGGTTTGCCGGACCAGATTGGCTGCGGTCGCAACGACACCTCTCGGCGCTTGATCGATCAGCGTGTGAAAGGCTTCACGGTCGCCGTTCATCCAGGCAAGTTCAGCGAGCGCCTGAAAGGCATAACCGGTGGGGTTGCGCTCTACGCTTTCACCGAAGGTTTTGAATGCTTCATCCACATCATTGAGTTCCATCGCTGCCCGCCCCAGCATGAAGGCGATCTCTGCTTGCGGCTGTTCGCTGTGCAACTTGCGGAACAGTGATTGGGCCTCATCGGCCTTGCCACAGTTGAGCAGAGCCTTGGCGCGCCCGTATTGCGCCGTGCGGCTGGTGGGTGCCGCGGCAAGGACGTCCGCCCAGGCGCGCTCAGCCTCCTGCCAACGCTCCTGATCGCTCATGACGCCAGCCAGACCATGTCGAGCCTGTGTCATGGTTGGGTCGACGGTCAGGGCAGTCCGGAAGCACTGTTCAGCGGTATCGAACTGTCGCCTCGCTCGCTCAAAATGCCCGCGATTATTGGCAATCTGCGCATCGCTTGGAAAGCGTCTACTGGCCTGTTTGAAAATCCGCTCCGCTTGTTCGTCGTCACCCAGCCTTTGTGCGCTGACTGCGGCGAGGTTCATTGCCGTCGGATGCCTCATTCGGGAGAGCAGGCTGAGAGTGGCGGCATAATCACCGCGCTGGAAGGCTTGAATGCCTGCGTTCAAGGTCTGCGCTTGTTGCTGCATCTTCGATGGCCCGGCCATGGAAATAACCTCGCGCGTATGCCAGAACCAAAGAGTGGCCGCCCAGGGGCCAACTGCGCCGTACGCTAGGAGACGCTCATGGGCGAGGAAAAATCTGCCTGGTCGAATTATTGGAGGGGCCGGACCGCTGGCGCAAGTGGCGAAGTCTTCGGCGAGGTCGGTGTTGAGCGCAGCGAAGAACTGGCCGAATTCTGGTCGTCGTACTTTGCCGGCGTACGCTCCGGGCGAATCCTCGACTTAGCGTGTGGCGCGGGATCTGCTCTGAAGCACGTTCCGGCGGGGCATGGGGGCATCCTCGTCGGCGCAGATATTTCCGCCGACGCCATTGAGCAGGCGCTGTCCAATGTTTCCGCGATGGTCGGCGTCGTATCCAGCGCTGACGCGTTGCCGTTCGCTGATGGCAGTTTTGATTTCATCGTCAGCCAGTTTGGGTTTGAGTACGCCGATGCGAAGCGTGCTGCAGCAGAGGTGGCTCGGGTCCTCGCCCCAGGCGGCGTCTTCACATCCGTTTCGCACATGGCGGATGGCGCGATTGCTGCTGAATGCCGCCGGCACTTGGACACGATTGAGTCGATTGAAGGCAGCGGCTTCGTTGAAGCGTCCAAGACCCTGTTTTCTGCAGTGTCCGACCGCGAATCCGGCAGAGGGCATATCGACCAGGTCGCGATGGATGAAGCGTTGAGTGCCTTCAAGGTCGCGAATGCTGCGATGCTGGCCTTAAGGACCGACAATCCCCTGGCGGCGCACCTGCATTCTGGCGCATCGCAGCTTTACGACCGCCGTGCCAACTATGCCCTGGCCGATATTCATGGGTGGCTAGACGCCATGGCCGCAGAGATCGCAGCTTATCGGCTACGCATGCAAGGCATGATTAATGCGGCGCTCACACGCGAGAAAGCCGATCAGATCCTTGCAATCATCAGCCCGGGCGGAGCGGGATCGGTCGAGCCGTTCGAGCTTCGCGGAGAGGCAGCCGCCTATGTCCTGCGCGGGCCGGCCTGATCGGCTGAACTTACTGACCTCGCCATCGTGCGTAGAGCGCCGTTGGCAGAAGGCGATCTGAGCCGCTCTGTGCGATTGCCATTTCGCCAGCTTCGAGCGTACCGCCAAAGGGAGACAGTCGGTCTGCAAGCGTCTGGGCGAGGGCAAGATAGGACAGACGCACGGCATAAGCTGTAGCAATGACAAAGAGGGGCTGGTCAGAGAGCAGGTCGCGCACACCGTCAAGCAAGTCAGCCAGTCCGTCTTCAAATCGCCAGGTCTCATTTTTCGGTCCGCGCCCGAACTTTGGTGGATCGAGTACGATCCCGTCATAGCGATTGCCCCGGCGCAGCTCGCGCGCGACGAATTTCGTCGCATCGTCTGTGATCCAGCGTACGGAGCGATCCTCCAGCCCGGACAGCGTCTGGTTCTCTTTTCCGTACCCGTTGGACTTCGGACTCGCATCAAGATGAACCACGTCAGCCCCTGCTTGCGCGCAAGCCAGCGACATGAGCCCGGTATAGCCAAAAAGGTTGAGCACCTTTATCGGCCGCCCGGCCGCCCGGATCGCCTCGCTTGCAAAGCGCCAATGCACCGAGTGCTCCGGAAATACACCAAGATGCCGGAAGGGTGTTCGCCGGGCATTGAAGGTGAGGCCCTGCCAGCGCATGGGCCAGACATCGGGCGAAGCAGCGTTCAGCAAGCGCCAGGCTCCGCGCTCGTCATCATTGGCTTTTGAGTCAAACACGGCATCGGCACGCCATGACCCGGCCGGCACCTCTGGCAGCCAGAAGGCTTGGGGGTCGGGCCGCTCGACTGTCACCGCGCCGTAGCGCTCAAGCTTGCGCCCGCCGCCGCTGTCGAGCAGCGCATAGTCGTCCCAGTCATCGCAAATCAACAGGCGCGTTTCGGTCTTCATTGAAAGTCCCTCTGGCGCCAGGCCTCGTAGGTCATGATCGCTGTGGCTTGCGCCAGATTGAGGCTGTCAGCTCCGCCGCGCATGGGAATGAGACACAGCGTGTCGCACCGCGCTTCGATGGCATCCGGCAATCCGGCCTGTTCATTCCCCATGAGGAGGACAGTGCTGCCATCCATGGCGATCCGGTCATGGCGCGCGGTCCCGTTTACGCTGGCTGCGACCATCAGCGCGCCTTGCGCCTTTCGCCAAGCATCGAACGCTTCGAACTGAGCCGCGATGAAGGGCATGTCGAAGATTGAGCCCATGGATGCGCGTACAGCTTCGATGGAGTAGGGGTCGCAGCAGGTCTCCAGCAAGATGACGCCACCAACGCCCGCGCAGTCTGCGGTTCTAAGGATTGTCCCGAGATTGCCAGGATCGCGCACCTCGTAGAGCGCGATCCAGAGGCCTTTCGCTTGAGTTTCGAGGTCGGCCAGACTGCGCTCGTCCTGTCTGAACGCCGCCACGACAGTTTGCGGATTGTCCTTCTGGGTGACTTTGGCGATCAGGCGTTCTGGCACCTCGATAACACGGGCGCCCTTGTCTCGGGCGGTCTTTATGAGGCTGCGCATATAGTCGCGCTCGAGTGAGCCACTGGCTACGAGGACAATGTCGGCGGTCCAGCCGCGTTCGAGCCCTTGTCCGACCAGCCGCGCGCCTTCTGCGAGGAACAGCCCGGTTTCCTGGCGCATTTTCTTGCGGTCCAGTCCCCGCAGGCGTTTGATGGCCGGGTTCGTTGGGCTGGTGATGAGTTCTGGCTGAAAGTCCATAGCTTGCAGGGCTGTATCGCCAATCTTGCAGGTCGTCCATGAATAGGGCATCGATGGATCTGGGGAATGACGGAGGGAAGGATTTTACCTTGAGGATCCTGGACGCATTTGTGGCCATAGCCAGCCTCATCGGCCTCATCTTCATTGGGTGGTGGGGCGTTTATGGCGGCCCGGACAACGCTCTGGTGCTGCAGCAGAAACTGCAGAAGTCGGCGGACGCTGCCGTGGCAGAGGCCCATGACTGGGCTCGCGTGACAGTTGATGGCCAGCGCGCGGAAGTGACCGGCGCGCCGCCGTCTCCAGAGGCGCTTGCGGATGCGCTCGACGCCGTCCTGACCTCCTCCGGTGAAGGCGGCATTGTGTTCGGTGGAATTGTCTCGGTCTCTGCGGCAACGGTATTGCCGAGCGATCAGTCGTCACGAAGGGGTCGCTATGCAGCGCTGCAGGACGATCGCCTCAATGCGGACGGATTCGCGTCCGAAAACCCGAACGTATTGAATACTGTGCCGTCCCAGCGGGGCTCGGCGGCGATTTGGAGCAATCACTGATGGTCTGGCTTGTGACCCACATGTGGATCGCGCTTGCGGTAGCAGCGTTGTTCGGCCTTTTCTTTGGATCATCCCTGCGGGCGATGATGCTACGCGGCAAAACACGCACCGCAATTGTTGAGCGCGACGTAGCGCGCACTGAGCTTGGGCAGGCCCACACAGAGATCGAAGCGCTCTATGCCGCGCAACGCAAAACCGCTGAAGGCGAGCCATCAGAGACCCGTAACGAGGCCCTGCAAGCCGAGCTCGCCGCACGCGATCGCCAAATCGCAGACCTGAATACGGCGCTGACGGCTGCAAAGGCCGAACCTTCAAAGGCCGCTGACGAACCGGTGCCTGCCGCCGTCGATGACACGCTGAAAGCAGAACTGACGGCGCGCGAGAGCAGAATTAGCGAACTGAGTGCGCAGCTTGCTTCGGCGCGCAGCGAGATTGATGCAGCGAAGGCGGCCATTGAAGAAGCGAAGGCCAAGACGGCGCAGGCTGCCCCAACCGCTGTCGCTGCAGTGGCTGGCGCGGCGGCCGGCGCGCTTGCGACGCAGGCTGTGAAACCGCTTGATGCTGACGTCGACGACGAAAAAGCCGAACTCGTCATGCGCAATCGCTTTCTGGAAAGCCGGGTGCGCTCGCTTGAGACCCAGGTTTCTGAGATGGCGGAAGCCGAGCCGGCGCAGGCGGCTGGCGCTGAACCCGCAGCTGTTCCGCCGGCCGTCGAAGCGCCTACGGGACCCGATCCGGATCTCGCAAAAATCAAATGGCAGAATGAGTATCTGCGCCAACGCTTGACCGTGTTGGAAGAAACGGCCGTGTCGGCTGCCAGGGCCAAGGAAGCCGCTGAGCCGGCTCCGGTTCAGCCTGCTCCGGAGCCTGAAGTGGCCGACGAAACAGTCGACGAGGAACTCGCAAAATTGCGATGGCGGAACCGCTATCTTGAAAGCCGCGTCGCGTATTATGAAGGTGATGCCGATGTGAAGCCGGAGGACGCCGGGGATGCGCCCGAAGCGGCCGAGGCCACGCCGAATTCTGCGCCAGCTCCAGAGCCAGCAAAACCTGCAGCGCCGCCCGCTCCGCCGGAAACCCCGGAGCAGCTTAAATCGCCGCGGGGTGCTGCTGATAATCTAACAGACATCGACGGCATCGGCCCGAAGATACAGGAAGTGCTCAACAGTCTTGGCATCTATCACCTTGATCAGATCGCTGGATGGACGCCTGGAAATGCAAGCTGGGTCGAGCAGCAAATGGGCTTTGAAGGACGGATTTCGCGCGAACGCTGGATTGAACAGGCCGCTGGCGCTCTGGAGAAAGCCTAGCGTTCACAACGCGTTCAAGCCGGGTCTTCTAGTTTAGCCAAATCTGGCTTGGCCCTGTCCTTCGGCGTGGTTAATGTGCCTGAAAGGGCGGAAGGGAGTTACGCATGACTGAACGTATCGATTTCGACGGTAGCATTCTGAAAGATGCGCCGCGCATCAACATGTCCCGACGGGGCCTTATTAAGGGCCTCGCCTGCGGATCGGTCCTCCCGATCCTGTCCAGTTGCGCGACGAATCCGGAAACGGGCCGCAACCAGCTGCTTCTGTTCGGCGAAGGCCAGATCGCTGAGATGGCATCGACCGCCTGGACCGACATGAAAGCCCAGACGCCGCAAACCGCCGATAGCGGTCTTCAGCGCCGGGTGAATACAATCTGGGGCCGTATCGCCAATGCGTCGGGCCGCGGCGATCAGCAATGGGACGTGGCGGTTTTCGACACAGACGACGTCAACGCTTTCGTTATGCCGGGTAACAAGGTCGGTGTGTATCGCGGCATTGCCGAATTCACCGACAATGACGACCAGCTGTCGAGCGTGCTTGGCCATGAAGTCGGCCACGTGGTCGGCAAGCATGCCGCCGAGCGGATGTCCGTTTCGACCGTTGCGCAGGTTGGCCTCGTTGCGGGCCAGATCGCCATCGCATCGTCAGAAGAACTCTCCCAGTATGGCGGACAGATTGCTGCCCTTGGTGGCGCGGCCCTGCAATTCGGCGTCATTCTTCCCTATAGCCGCAACCACGAGCTGGAAGCTGACAAGCTGGGCGTCGACTACATGCACACCGCCGGTTACGACGTGAAAGAAAGCGTCCGCCTGTGGGAAAAGATGGATGCGAACTCGGCTGGCCAGCGCCCGCCGGAGTTCATGTCCACGCACCCTGATCCATCGCGCCGCGCGAACGATTTGCGCAACTATATCAACGCGCGCGGTTACGCGCTGATCTAGCCGACACTGAAAGACTGAACGAGGCGCCCGGGCTAAATCGTCCGGGCGTTTCGCCGTTCAAAGCCCGCGCGGAGACATCCCGGCAGCGGTGTAAATCGCATCGATGGCCTGCATCTGGTGGATGGCGTCCTCGCCGCCAGTGACCATCGGCGCGCTTGCGCTCAAGACGTCAATCACATGGGCCAATTGGTGATCGTAGGTCGATTGCCCCTCCACCGTTTCGGTCGCCGTGCCGGTGTCGGCTGCTATGGTAATCGAATGCCCGA
>JBCBWQ010000129.1:0-2212 GCA_039817025.1 Pseudomonadota bacterium
ATTCACCAATGAAAAACAGCCCAGGCACGGCCCTGGCCTCCATCGTCTTGGAAGAGAGCTCTGCGGTGTCGATTCCGCCTGCGGTGACTTCGGCTGTACGCCAGCCCTCGGTGCCGGTCGGGGTGAACCGCCAGCTTGAGAGGCCTGCGCCCGCCTCGCGCAGGGCCGCGTCCGTTAGGTCGCCGAGGCGCTCATCGTGCGGAATGTCTAGGCGCTGCACAATCATATCCGCGAGGCGTTGGGGCAAGTGATCGGCAAGGGCCGCGCCCAGGCGTTTTTTAGGTGCGGATGTTTTGAGCGCGAGCAGGAGCTCTGACGCATCTGCGCCGGGCAATAGATCAATCTCGATCGTCTGGGTCTGCCGCCAATAGGAAGACGCTTGCAGAATCGCAGGGCCCGAAAGCCCCCGGTGCGTAAACAGCATGGATTCATAGAAGGCAGCCTCTCCAGCGCTGACTTTCACGGGCGCCGACACGCCGGATAGCGCGGCGAAGTCGTCCTTTAACTGCCCTGAAAACGTGAGCGGCACGAGGGCTGGGCGGGGCGGGATGACATTGAGCTCAAACTGTTCAGCAATCGCATAGGCTCGCCCGCTCGCGCCGATCTTCGGAATAGACAGCCCACCGGTCGCAACCACAAGGCGGCTTGCCGAGATCGTCCCTTGAGAGGTTTCAACCGTGAACCGGCCATCATCATGCGTAATCGCGCCGATCTCTGTTTCGAGCCGAAGCGTGCCGCCAGCAGCGCTCAACTCATCCAGCAATAACTGGATCACAGCGGTCGACTTCTGCTCACAGAACAACTGGCCGAGCGTTTTCTCGTGCCAGGTCAGGCCGTGCTTTGCCATCAGATCGCAGAAGTCCCAGGGCGAATAGCGGGCGAGCGCCGATTTTGCGAAGTGGGGATTTTCCGAAAGGAATGCGTGCGCGCCAGTGTGGATATTGGTGAAGTTGCACCGCCCGCCACCTGATATGCGGACCTTCTCAGCCGGTTTCGCCGCGTGGTCCACAACGAGGACTGAGCGTCCTCGGGCTGCGGCTTTAGCGCCGCAGAACAGACCGGCAGCGCCGGCACCCAGAACCAGTACGTCAATCGGTGCGGCCACCATAGAATATCTCCGATTGGACGCAATCACGCCCTGTTGGCGGCGCCGCCAGCTTCTGTAAGTATGGTAACAAAATCCGGGAAGGAAGCGATATGGGACAGTTCGCGCGTTGGACGCAGGGGCTTTTCGCGGCGGTGATGATCGCGGGTCTGGCAGCCTGTGGCGGTGGCGGCGATGCCGATGCGCCCATAGAGGTCGTGGAAGACAATGCCGTGCCCGAGCGGTCTCGCCGAGACCAGCTTGCCATCGAACGCCGGGAACGCCTGCGCCAGGAAGCAGCCGCAGAGAACGAGGCTGATTTCAGCTACCTGCGCTACAGGATTGATACCGGAGGTGACCAACCTCTGGCTTGTTTTGTTTTCTCGTCCGCTCTCGAACCGGAAACGGACTACGCGCCCTTCATCGACTTCCGTCCCGCTTTTCGCCCGGCACTGAGCGTCAATGGGCGCGAGCTGTGCGTCGGCGGTCTTTCCTTCGGGGATGAGCGGACCGCCATTCTGAAATCCGGCTTGCCGTCTGCCGATGGGCGAGCGCTAGACCGCACCGAAGAAGCCCCGATCGATTTCGCCGATCGCCCGCCCTATGTCGGGTTCAAGGGCGCAGGTGTCATCCTGCCGCGCGATGAAACAGACGGCCTTCCGATTGAGACAGTGAATGTCGACGAAGTGCGTATCACCGTAAGCCGCGTCGATGACCGGGCCCTGGTTTTCAAACGCATCACGCAGGGAGAAACAACGGCTGAAGGGCGTTATTCCTACGTCTATGGTGACAACAATCCTTCCGACGTCGAGGAACAACTCTGGACCGGCCTGATGGCCGTGGACAAAGTCGCCAACGCGCCGGTTGTCAGCGTTTTCCCGCTCCAGGAAGTTGTCGGTGATCTAGAACCTGGCAGCTACTATGTGCGCGTAGAAGATATCAAGACGCGCGCTGCGTCTGCAGGTCCACCGGCCTCCGCCCAGCGCTGGATCATGCTCACAGATCTCGCGCTCACTGCTTATCGCGGTGAGCATGGTCTCGACATTACGGTCCGCAGCCTGCGCGATGGAGCGCCTGTCTCTGGCGTGCGTGTTGAGCTCCTTGCCCAGAACAATGACATCCTTGCTG
>JBCBWQ010000129.1:2309-7548 GCA_039817025.1 Pseudomonadota bacterium
CGCCGTTGGCGGTCGCGCGACGCCTGGGCCCGTCGACGGCTATGTGTTCACCGAGCGCGGCATCTACCGACCCGGCGAAACCGTGCACCTCACGGCAATGCTAAGAAACCGGGAAGGAGAGGCGGTCGCCAATCGCACCGGGACGCTCATCGTCTACCGCCCGAATGGAATGGTGGCCGAACGGATCCGCTTCGAAGATACAACGGTTGGGACTGTTGTGACCCAGATCGCTCTGCCGCGCTCGGCTTCGCGCGGGTCGTGGCGCGCCGTCGCTGAAATCGACGGGCTCGGCGCGGTCGGCACCGCGCGGTTTAGCGTTGAAGACTTCGTGCCCCAGCGGATTGCCGTTGATCTTGAGACCGATGACGACACCCCGATCCGAGCGGGCGAAGCGCGGGATGTTGAAGTGGATGCGCGATTCCTCTACGGGGCGCCGGGTGCCGGCCTTATCGTGGAAAGCCAGGCGCGGATCGAGCCTGATCCAGCACCGTTTGAAGGCTTCGAGGGCTTCCGCTTCGGTCGCCATGACGCAACCTTTCGTGAGCGTCTGATTGAGTTGCCTGACCAGACAGCAGATGGCGCGGGCAAGGCTCTGGTCAGACTTAGCCCCGAAGGCCGCGCTGAGGACTCAGACCGGCCGCTTCGTATTATAGGTGTCGTGAACGTCCTTGAGCCCGGCGGTCGCGCCGTGGCTGAAAGTGTCCGCGTGCCTTACCGGCCCCGCGATGTCTACGTAGGCGTGAAGCCAGCCTTCGATGGCCGCGCAGCCGAAGGCGAGCCCGCTATCTTCGAGGTTGCCGCAATCGACGCAGCCGGCGAAGCAGTTGCCGCGCGTCTCGAATGGAAAATGCTATCGGTAAACTATCACTACGACTGGTATCGCGAAGGTGAGCAGTGGCGCTGGCGCCGGTCTCGCTCGGTCGCCACGGTCGGAGAAGGTGTTCTGCCGACCCAGGCCGGCGCAACGTCTGAAATTTCGGTCGATGGCCTCGACTGGGGCGATCACGAGCTGATTGTGACAGGGCCAGACGACGTATCGACCAGCCGCACGTTCTGGGTCGGTTGGGGTGGCAGCGTTTCAGAAGATGGCGTGGAAGCGCCCGATCGGGTTCGGGTGACCGTCTCTGATGACGTCGTGCGGCCTGGCCGCGACGTCCAGCTCGACATCGTGCCGCCTTATGATGGCGACGCGCAGATCGTCGTTGCAACAGACCGCGTCATCAGCGTTGAGAACCGACCCGTCTCGGCCGACGGAACACGTCTCAGCCTGCCCGTTACAGATGATTGGGGGGAGGGTGCGTATGTCATGGTCACCGTTTTCACCGAGCGCGACCCCGTTCTTGACGCTAAGCCGCGCCGCGCGGTGGGTGTAAATTATGTGCCCGTCGATATGGAGCGCCGGACCTTTGACCTCACGATTGATGCGCCGGACGTCGCGCGTCCCCGCCGTGAGCAGCTTATTGAAGTCGATGTGGATGGCGGCCCCGGAGAGCGGGTGCACGTTATACTCGCTGCCGTCGACGAAGGTATTCTCCAGCTGACAAAGTATAAAAGCCCTGATCCGGTTGACTATTTCTTCGGCCGCAAGGCGCTGGGTGTCTCGCTCTACGATGACTATGGACGACTGCTGGACCCGAATTTGGGCGCGCCGGCTGAGATTCGTTCCGGCGGCGACCAACTGGGCGGCGAAGGCCTGACGGTCGTGCCGACGAAGACCGTGGCGCTTTACTCCGGAGCTGTGGACATCGGTCGCTCGGGCGAAGCGAAAATCCGGTTCGACGTGCCGGACTTTAATGGTGAGCTCCGTCTCATGGCCGTCGCTTGGTCCCAATCGGGGTTGGGCGCTGCCGACAGCGCCATGACAGTCCGCGACGAGGCGCCAGCTGAGCTGATTTTGCCCCGGTTCATGGCCCCCGGCGATGAGGCGGTTGCGACAGTAAGCATCGATAATATCGAACTCGGCGACGGCGACTTTGAAGCCACGCTTACGGCTGCAGGCCCGATAGAGGCCGCGACCAGCAAGGCAACGAGAAGCCTGCCGACTGGACAGCGTGCAGATCTTCCCATCCGGCTTGAGTCCGATGACACCGGCATCAGCCGGCTTCGCCTCAATGTCGACGGTCCGGGCAACTTCTCGGTCGAGCACCAGTATCTGATCGAGACCCGGTCACCATATCTGCCGATTACGCAGGTCGATACCGAGCTGATGGAGCCCGGCGAGACCTATAGCTTGTCCCCTGACCTGCTCGAAGGGCTGACGCCCGGCTCGACCCATGTGACGGTGACCTTCGCCAACCTTCCGGTTGATGCTGGTGCGCTTTACGCGTCACTGGCCCAGTATCCCTATGGCTGTACTGAGCAGACCGTGAGCCGGGCACTCCCGCTGATTTATGCCGAGCAGCTTGTCGCCATGGGAGCCGATGGCGAGCAGGATGATGCGCGTGGTCAGGTGCAAGACGCCGTGACTCGTATCCTCGCCCGGCAGGGCTCGGACGGCGCATTCGGTCTCTGGCGTGAAGGAGACCGGAGCGCTTCCCCTTGGCTCGGTGCCTACACCACCGATTTCATCCTGCGCGCAAAGCAGGAAGGCTATTCGGTTCCCGATGAAGCGCTTGACCGCGCCTATGGTGCATTGGCCGCCATTGCCGAAGGTGATGCCTGGCGGGTCTATGGCTATGACACCGACGTTTGGGAAAGCCGCTGGCACGCCGATACCGAGCAAAAGCTCATGCGCCGCGCGCAACCTTTCGCGCTCTACGTCCTCGCAAAGGCCGGTGAGGCGGACATCTCCCGTCTTCGCTATCTGCATGACAGGGCGCTCGGCGATATGGAAAGTCCGCTCGCAAAGGCACATCTTGCCGCCGCCTTGGCCCATATGGGCGACAAGGCGCGGGCGACATCTGCGTTTGATGCTGCTGTGTCATCCATCGGCTACACAAATAGCGGCGATTATTATCAGACGTCTTTGCGGGACATGGCCGGTATCCTCGCCCTGGCTGCGGAGACCGACTTCAATGACGTCGCTGCTGGTCTTGCCGAAACGCTCGGCCTTGATGCACCTGATCCGTCGCGCCTGACCACGCAGGAAAAAGCGTTCTTGCTGCAAGCCGTGAATGGTCTGACCAAAGGCGAGGCCGACGTCTTCACGATTGAAACGACCGGCCTAGGCCGCAATACCGACAATGACCGACGCTACTATCTGAGTGAAAATCAGGTGAGCGAGGACGTGACCTTCACGCTTGGTGGATCGGCACCGGTCTTCCGCACAGTGATGGTGCAGGGTGCTCCGGAAAATGCGCCGCCAGAAGCGGCGTCCAGACTGAACGTAGACAAACGAGTCCGAACGCTATCGGGCGGTCCCGTATCACTTGGTAACGTGACCCAAGGTGACCAATTGGTTATTTCGGTTCGCCTTGATCCCGAAGAGCGGCGCGTCAATCCGATTATCGTGGCTGATCTTCTGCCTGCGGGCTTTGAGATTGAAACGGTTCTTCGCCCGGCGGATGGGGCCCGGGCCAACAGCGATGACGGCGCGTTTGCGTGGCTCGGCGAGATCGCCAGCGCGAAAACCGCCGAAGCCCGTGACGATCGCTTCGTTGCTGCCGTTGATCTTGTGGAAGATGCAAAGACGCTCGCCTATGTCGTCCGCGCGGTCACGCCGGGCGACTTTGCAATGCCCGGTGCAACCGCTGAAGATATGTACAGGCCCGGCGTTTTTGCCCGTTCGCAGCCGGGCCGTGTCTCCATCTCGCCGCGCTCCGGCTCCACCGCGGGCCAGCCGTAGCCCCATGATCGGGCACGTACGCCAGCGGTGGAGGCAGGCCGGGCTCGCTGCGTTTGGCCTTGTCTTGGCGGTGTTGGCGCTGGATCGGGCGTTTCCACCCCCATTGAATCAGGTCTCGGAACGCTCGGTCCTTGTCTCTGATCGCGATCGTCGGCCGCTGCGGGCTTTTCCCGCCAGCGACGGGCGATGGCGGTTTGGGGCTGATCTCGACGCGATTGACCCCGTGTTTGTCGACGCGCTCATCCGCGTTGAAGACAAGCGCTATTACACCCATTGGGGCGTCGACTGGTTTGGCATGGTTCGGGCGGCGGGGACGTCGCTGGTCGCAGGCCGTATTGTCTCGGGCGGGTCCACTATAACAATGCAAACCGCGCGACTGATTGAACCGCGCCCGCGTACGGTTGGGTCAAAGCTCATCGAAATGGTCCGCGCGCACCAGCTCGAAGCGCGGTTGACCAAGCGCGAAATTCTTGAGCTTTACCTGACGCTCGCCCCCTATGGCGGCAATCTTGAGGGCATCCGTGCGGCCAGTTGGGCCTACTTCGGCCGGAACCCAGACCGTTTGACGGACGACCAGATCGCGCTCCTTATCGCCTTGCCGCAATCGCCGGAGGTGCGCAGGCCAGACCGTCGACCAGAGGGGGCAAAGCGCGGCCGCGACGGAATTCTGGCCAAGCTGGAGGCTTATAGGGTTCTGACGCCGGGCCGCGCCGCGGATGCGGCCGATCAGCCACTGCCGGGGCAGCGCCGATCCTTCCCGTCTCGGGCGTGGCACGGTGCCGCCCAAACTCTGGCTGAAACCGGGCGAAGCGATGTGCGATCTACAATCGACGCAAATTTGCAGAAGGCGCTAGCGCTCCATCTTGCCGCCCATGCCAGGACACTCGAGCCTGAGGTGCAGGTCGCAGCTATGGTTGTACACGTTCCAACCCGCGCGGTTCGGGCGCATATTGGCTCTGTTTCAAGGGACCGCCCTGGCGGATGGCTGGATCTTACGGCGCAAGCGCGTTCGCCTGGATCAACACTGAAGCCGTTCATCTATGCCATGGCCTTTGATGACGGAGCGGCGCGGCCTGAAACCCGTATCATGGACTTGCCGAAACGCTTCGCCAGCTACCAGCCTGAGAATTTTGATCGCGGGTTCCGCGGCGACGTTCGCGTATCTGAAGCCCTGCAGCATTCGCTCAACGTGCCGGCTGTGCTCGCGCTTGATCGGGTTGGACCTGAACGTTTCGCCGCGCAGCTGGCTTTGGCCGGTGCATCGCCCCGCGTGCGCGGCGGGGCTAAGGATGGCGCTGGGCTTGCGCTCGCCCTTGGCGGGGCAGGGCTTACCCTGCAAGAACTCGCTGTGCTCTACACAGCGCTGGGCGACGATGGATTCGCGAAACCGCTCATATGGTCAGAAGATCGTGTCGCGCTAGAACGCGATAAACCCCGCGTGCGGCTTACGAGCCC
>JBCBWQ010000012.1:0-23474 GCA_039817025.1 Pseudomonadota bacterium
CGACGACCGCATCGATTTCAGACTTCAGCTCAGCATAGCGCGCAACGCGATCAATCTCAGTCATTCGGTCAGCTCTTGTCCTTTCTGATGCGCTATGGCCCCACACACCGTACGAGGCAAGCGCCGCATAGACGCCGCACCTTCGCTCTGGAATAGTCGCGTTGAGGTGGCGTGCTCGAGCGAGCCGCAAGACGAAGAGGGCGTTCATGGAGGCGAAAGTACCGGTTTTAGCCGTTGCCCTGGGTGCTGTCTTGGCTCCGGTCGCTCTCGCGCAGAGCGCAGCCCAGGGCGCGGCAGAAGACTTTGATTCAGCCCATTCGGCTGTCATGAACGATCCATCCATGCAAACTGAGCGCCCGATCCTCGACGCTCCCGAACCGCCTGAACCACGCGAATCGATTGGCTGGCTCGCTGCGATTTTCGATGGCATCGCGGGCTTTCTGGGCGCGCTTGGTCCCATCGTCCAAGTGCTGGTCTATGGCGGGATCGCCGCGCTCGTTGGCACCATCGTTTACATGATTTTCGGAGAGGCGATCCGGGCACGCTTCAAGCCTCGGGACAAAGATGGCGATCCGAAAGAAGATGTGGTGATCGAGGATATCCGTCCTGACGCAGCCGCCGCGCGCAGCCTTCTGGAAGAAGCCGACGCCCTGGCTAAACAGGGGCGCTTCGCAGAAGCGGCGCACTTGTTGTTATTCCGATCCATTGAGGACATTCAGATCAAGCGCGGAGAGCGCGTCCCCCAAGCTCTGACGGCGCGAGAAATCGGCACCTTGCCGACGCTGCCAGACCGCGCAAGAACAGCCCTCAGCCCAATTATCGCAGTGGTGGAACGCAGTTTCTTTGGCGGTCGGACTGTTGACGAAACTGGCTGGGTTACCGCGCGCCGGTCCTACGAAGACTTCGCGTTCGGAGGAGCGTGGCGTTGAGTGACACAACCGCAAAATCTAGAATCCCGGTGATCTCTGGCCGGGCTGCGGGCCTGCTGGTCGCCTTCGCACTGCTGTCCTTTGCGGCGGTCATTGCTCTGACGGCGTTTTCCGACGGCCTGCGCTCGACCGATGCCGCCGCTCAAAACCCCTACTCTACCGCCGCAACGGGCTATGGGGGCTTCGTTGATTTGCTTGAACGGACCGGCGAAACCGTGCGCCTGTCGCGCATTGAACGAACGATAGAAGACCGCGATCAGGGCGTCATCGTGCTCACGCTTCTGCCCTATGGCACAGGGGACCTCGACGCGGACTCAATCATGGGGCCCGCCCTGGTCGTCCTTCCAAAATGGTACGGCCTTGAAGACCGGAGCAAACCGATCTGGCAGTCGGACGCTGGACACCTAAATCTCGAGTTTGCAGCAAATGCGCTGGACCCCTTCGCTTCCGATGCCACCCTGCGTCGCGACAAACACCCCGGGGGCATCGCCGCACCGTTCGGAAGCTACAAAACCAAAGCCTATGACGCGCTACAAACGCTTGAGTCCGATGAGCTGGAAACGGTCGTCGAAGTCGGCGGCCGCGCGCTTGTGGCGAAAATGCCCTTCAATGAAGTCTACATCCTCAGCGATCCGGACTTCATGAACACGTTCGGCATGACGGACAAAGAAGGCGCCCGTTTCGCGTATGACCTGATCCAGTATATCAAATATTACGGCGATGAACCGGTCATCTTTGACGTGACGTTGCATGGCTTCGTGCGCTCTCAGAACCTTGTAAAAATCGCGCTTACGCCACCTTTCCTCGGCGGGACGCTGGTCTTTTTCGCAACACTTGGCCTTCTGGCCTGGAATGCGGCAACTCGGTTTGGTGCGGCGCTACCGGAGGACCGAGCAATTGCACTCGGCAAAGCTGCGCTTGCGGATAATACCGCAGGTCTGATGTCGATGGCCCGGAGGGAAACGCAGCTCGCACCCGGCTATCTAAACCTGACTCGCCGCCGCGCGGCAAAAGCGGTCGGTGCCCCCAAAACACTCTCAGAAACAGAGCTCGCTGCGCTCTTCGACAGGCTCAACGATGATGAGAACAGCGCGCAGCGCTGGTCCGACCTCGCAACCCCTATGAAACGTCCAGCTGCGTCGCTGAACGACCTCGTGAACAAGGCCCAGGCGATTTATCGCTGGCGCAAGGAGACCACCCATGAACGTGACTGACATCAAGGCGCTGGCGGAAAAGATTCGGAGCGAAGTCGGTAAAGCCGTGATCGGACAGGCCGACACCGTCGACCTCATGTTGACGGCGTTATTTTCTGCCGGTCACGTTCTGCTGGAAGGGCCACCTGGCACCGCCAAGACACTCCTGGCGCAAACGTTTTCCGCCGCGATCAGCCTCGACTTTGGCCGTATCCAATTTACCCCTGACCTGATGCCCGGCGACGTTCTGGGGACGAACCTTTTCAACTTTCAAACAAACGAATTCTCGCTCACCAAGGGCCCGATCTTCACCGATCTCCTCCTGGCAGACGAGATCAACCGAACCCCGCCAAAGACGCAGGCTGCCCTGCTTGAGGCCATGCAGGAACGCAAGGTCACGATTGATGGGACGCCCTATCCGCTTGGGGACCGGTTCACGGTCATTGCAACGCAGAACCCAATCGAGCAACAGGGCACCTATCCGCTTCCGGAAGCTCAGCTCGACCGTTTCCTGTTCAAACATGTCCTGGATTATCCAAGCCGCGAGGAGGAGCTCGCCATCGTCTCCGGCCATGGAACGCGCACAGGCATGGCCACTCCTAAGGCGTTCGATGTATCGGCGACCGTGTCTCGCACGGAACTGGATGCTGCGGTCGAAGCTGTCTCCGGCGCACGCCTGCAGGAAGACATCATCGCCTACATCGTCGACATCATCAGGGGCACGCGGGAGACACCTGCTCTCGAAGTCGGCGCTAGCCCAAGAGCGGCATCGGCCCTCGCGGCAGCCGCACGTGCGAAAGCGGCGCTGGATGGTCGGGACTTTGTCATCCCGGATGATGTGAAGGCGCTTGCGTTGCCAGCTCTGCGGCACAGGGTGAACCTATCTCCCGCAGCAGAAATCGAAGGGCGCACCGTGGAAGAAACCTTGAACGGCGTCATTGAAGCCGTCGCAGCGCCCCGGTGATGCAGGTTTGATCATTCCCACTCCCCTCGCTGTGGCGCTTATGGCGATTGGTGCGCCAGTGTTGTTGGCCATCGCCGTTGCAGCGCCGACCTTGTGGCCGGCCGGCGTTGTCTGGATCCTCGGGGTGCTTGCTGCAATGGCGGTCGATACAGCAACATCGGCACGCCTTGGCGCTTTCCTTGCGCGCGCAGAGTCCCCGCCACTTCTCTATATTGATGGCGAAGACGAAATCACCGCGCACATTCGCTTTGAGTCCGGGCCTTTGCCTTCGCGCGTCGAGGTCGCGCTGGAAACTGGCGAACGCATCCGTCCGGCGGAGAGCGTCGGCCTGCGCGGCTTTGAAAACCGAGAGCGGTCCCATGCGTTTCCGCTTGTTCCGGCTAGGCGCGGACAAGCCAAGCTCATTGCGCTGTGGGCACGCTGGCGCGGAAATCTGGGGCTCGTTGAAAAGCGCGCCCGTGTCCCTCTGGATCAGACCATCAATATCGCGCCCAATACGCGCTGGGTGAAAGAAGAAGCCGTCCGGCTTTATGCACGCGATGCCGTGTTCGGACTCAAGGCCCAAATCGACAAGGGCGAGGGTTCAGAATTCGATGCCTTGCGGGAGTTCACGACTGGAATGGACCGGCGAGCAATCGATTGGAAACACTCAGCGCGCCACAGGACCCTCCTCGCCAAGGAGTTCCGCACCGAGCGCAATCATAATATCGTTTTCGCCTTCGATACCGGTCGCCTGATGTCAGAGCCGATTGGCGGCGTGCCGAAGATCGATCGCGCGATCAATGCGGCTTTGCTCCTTGCCTATGTGTCCTTACGCTCAGGGGACCGGACCATGTTGTTCGGGTTTGATGCGAAGCCGAGTGTATCGTCGGGGCTGCTGCAGGGCTCACGCGCCTTTCCAAAAATGCAGGATCTGGCAAGCCGTCTGGACTACTCAACAGAAGAGGCAAACTATACCCTGGCCTTGTCTGACCTCGCCAGCCGCCTCGAGCGCAGGTCACTAATCATTCTGTTTACGGACTTTGTGGACACGATTTCCGCTGAACTCATGCTGGAGAATATCAAACGCCTGACAGACCGGCACCTCGTTATCTTCGCAGCTTTTGAGGACGACGCTCTCAACACAATGGTCGATACGCCGCCAAACGACCCTCAAGCCATTGGCCGCGCCGTTGTCGCAGACACCTTGTTGCAAGAGCGCGAGTTGGTCTTGCTGAAGCTTCAGCGCCTCGGTGCTCAGGTCATCGAAACACGGCCCGAAGCTTTCGGATCAGCGCTCGTGTCGCAATATCTGGCCGTGAAGCGGAGGGATATGTTGTGACAGACCTCCTGCGCTCATACCGCTTTCGTGAGGAACGCGAAGCCGACTGGCACAAACTCGACCGCATCGTAACCCGCGCCGAACGCTCTGGCGTGGCAGCACTTTCAGACGACGATATGACGGCCCTGCCGCGGCTGTACCGGCAAGCCGTCTCCTCGCTGTCTGTCGCGCGGTCCATTTCGCTGGACCAGAACGTGATCGGCTATCTCGAGAGCCTGTGCACGCGCGCCTACTTCTTTGTCTACGGCGCGCGCACAACTCTGTTGGAGCGTATTGCTACATTCTTCCGCAGCGATTGGCCTGCAGCTGTCTCTGCCGCATGGAAGCCCGTCCTCCTGTCCGCCGCATGCCTTTTCGGTGGATGGCTTCTCGCATTCTTTCTGTGCCTGCAGGACATGGAGTGGTGGTATGTCTTCTCCGGTGGAGGCGACACACGCTCGCCCGATGCTACGACCGACTACCTTCGCTCAACGCTGTATGGTGGCGGCGACAATTCTGACGAAGGCCTCTCTGCCTTTGCGGCTTACCTGTTCAACAACAATGCCCGGATCGCTCTGTTCGCCTTCGCGCTCGGCTTCATGGTTGGAGCACCGACAGCCGTGCTCCTGATCTATAACGGCTTGCACATCGGCGCGTTCTACGCGCTGTTCTGGTCCAGAGGGCTCGGCTACGAAGTCACGGGCTGGCTGATGATTCATGGTGTAACAGAGCTTCTCGCGATCATTCTCGCGGGTGCAGCCGGTTTCGTCATTGGCGGGGCTGTGGCCTTCCCGGGCCAGAAAACGCGCGTTCGCTCCGCCCGCGATGCTGGTCAGCAAGCCGCCACCATCGCAATTGGAACGGTTGTCATGTTGTTCCTCGCGGCGTTGCTTGAGGGCTTTGGCCGCCAGATAATCACGAGCGACGCCATTCGCTACACGATCGCCGTGTCTACGTTTATCCTCTGGATGCTCTACTTCTTCGCACCGCGCGAGAGACGAGCCCCATGAGCGACGCAGTCACACCCGGCGAGGGCCGTTCGAGCCCCACAGAAGCCGCCGTCAGGAGACGCGCAAGGCTGTCCCGCGAGGCCGAAGACGCCAAACGCATCCGCGATCTAGTGACACCTGAAGGGGCCGCGTTGAAGCTGCGCATCGCATCAGGTTCAGAGCGCGCCGGTGCCTTCATCATCGATTTCCTGATCCAGATCGCTGTGATCATCATCGGCGTGATGGCCATCGGCTTTACCTTCGCCCGCCTCGGTATCACAGGAATGAATGTGGGCTTTGCGCTCATCATGGTGTTCGTCTTCGTCCTGCGGAATTTCTACTTCATCGCGTTCGAAATCGGGCGACGGGCGGCCACCCCGGGCAAACGCCTGCTCGGCTTACGCGTTGCTTCGAGGGATGGCGGCCGGCTGAATGCGAATGCCGTGTTTGCCCGAAACTTCATGCGCGAGCTGGAAGTGTTCCTGCCTCTTTCTTTCATGATGATGGGCGGCGACCGGGCGAGCGCGCTCATCGGACTTGCCGGGTTTGCGTGGACGGCGGTCTTCTTGTTCTTCCCCTTGTTCAACAAGGATAAACTGCGTGTCGGCGACCTGGTGGCGGGCACTTGGGTCATCCACGCACCGAAAACCAAACTGCTGCGCGATATCGCAACATCGGGCCCAACATCAACTGACGGTCTTGGCGGGTTCACCTTCACCCCTGAGCAGGCTGAAGCGTATGGCATCCACGAGCTCCACGTGCTGGAAAATGTTTTGCGGAACTCAACCGCTGACGTTCGCGCCGCCGTCGCCGAGCGCATTCGCGGCAAGATTGGGTGGCAACGCGGCCCGGCAGAAAATGACCGCGCCTTCCTCGAAGCCTATTACGCAGCCCTGCGGCGACGCCTTGAACAACGCATGCTGTTTGGCGATCGCAAGGAAGATAAGTTCGACGACTAGCAAAGACTGCGCTGTCCTGTCTCCCTAGCGCGAGTGCGCAAAACAGATAATCTGTCGACAGATCACGAAGCGAGATTCCGATGCAAAATCAGAGCGCTAACGAACACACCTCAAAGCCGCTTGATCGGATTGCGATCATTGGAGGTGGGTCTGCAGGCTGGATGGCTGCGGCCGCGATCTGTAACGCTGTGAATGGTGGGTGCGAGATTGTTCTGGTTGAGTCTGAAGCGATTGGCACCGTTGGCGTCGGCGAGGCGACAATCCCCTATATCAAGCGCTTTAATGCAGAACTCGGCATCGACGAACGCACCTTCCTCAGAGAGACAAAAGGCTCATTCAAGCTTGGCATCGAGTTCGTCAACTGGACCAAGGACAGTCATCGCTACTTCCATCCCTTCGGCCGCTACGGTGCAGATTTCGACCGCGTCCAGTTTCACCATTACTGGCTGAAAGCGGCGCAGGATGGATTAGCAGACCCCTTCGAAGAGTATTCCATGTGCTGGGGCGCAGCCAAGCGCGGGCGATTTGAGCACCCCATGTCCGATCGGCGGAACATTCGGTCCACCTTTGACTACGCCTACCATTTCGACGCTGGCCTCTATGCACGCTTCCTTCGTCGATATGCCGAAGCGCGCGGCTGTCATCGCGTTGAGGGCAAGGTTGTCTCCGTCGAACAGGACAGTGAAACGGGTGCGATACAGTCTGTCACTCTGGAAGACGGCCAGGCCGTCGCCGCTGACTTCTTCATCGACTGCACCGGGTTTCGTGGACTGCTCATCGAAGGGGCGCTCGGCACCGGCTACGAGGACTGGTCCCACTGGCTTCCTGCGGACAGGGCCGTGACAGCCGCTTGCACCCATGGCGGAGACGGCTTCACTCCGTACACACGTTCCACCGCGCGCGACGCAGGCTGGCAATGGCGTATTCCGCTTCGGCACAGAACCGGCAATGGCTATGTGTATTGCAGTCAGTACACAGACGATGAAACAGCAACCGAAACGCTTCTATCCAACCTGGACAACGAGGCCCTGACGGACCCGCGCCTCCTGCGCTTCAGGACAGGGCGGCGAAACAAATTCTGGAACAAGAACTGTCTCGCCATCGGCCTGTCGGCGGGATTCATGGAACCTCTTGAGTCGACATCGCTTCATCTTATCCACATCGGGATTGCTCGCTTCCTGGCACTCTTTCCCAGCAAGGGCGACAACACACTCTCCGAGCAGGAGTACAACCGGCTTACCGCTGAGGAGTATGAGTGGATCCGGGACTTCCTCATCCTGCACTACAAGGCAAATAGCCGAACGCAGGGCGACCTATGGCGCTACGTTCGAAACATGCCGATTCCCGAAGCGCTTACCTATAAAGTTGAACAATTTCAGAAGAATGGACGTTTAGTCTCAAGTGGACTGGAGCTCTTCGCCAATCCAAGCTGGCTGGCGGTTTTCCTCGGTCAAGGCATTTACCCTGAGCGTTATGATCCGCTCACAGACCTGCGCGGCGTGGACGGCTCGCAGTACTTACCGGGAATCCGAAAGGCAATCGATGAGGCCGCCGAGGCGATGCCAAGTCACGCCGACTACATTGCCCGTTACTGCGAGCTTGATGCGGTGAGTGCCTGACACGTCTGCGCGATGAAAGCCGCATGGTCTGGTAGGCTATCGACCGCCCTACCGATGATGCGCTCCACATCTGATAAAAACCCTGCGAGCTGCTGCGACGTAATGCGATCAGCCATCGGATGATAGCCTGAAGGGTCAACGCCCTGCCCAACCATCACCTGCACCCAGCTGGACTCGCGGAACAAATCGTCAGGCTCGCGATACAACAGTCCACCGGACGCAAACAGTTTCATCTTGTCTTTCAGGCTGTCGGGAACATCCATGTTCGCGCAGTAGCGCCAGAACTCTGAATCATCGCGCTGGGTTTGGTGATAGTGCAGGATGAGAAAGTCGCGGATCAGCTCGTACTCATTTCCCACAAGACGATTGTACTCAGTCTCGTGGACCGGGTCGAACGCCTTGCTGGGAAACAGCTCGATGAGTCGCGACACGTTCGACTGGATAAGATGAATACTCGTGGATTCCAGAGGCTCGAGGAAACCACTTGCCAACCCCAGTGATACGACATTCTTGTGCCAGAACCGCTCGCGCCGGCCTGTGGTGAACCGTAATGGCTTCGGTTCACCAAGCGGCGCGCCGTCGAGTCCAGCAAGAAGGGTCTTCGTCGCCGTTTCTTCATCTGTGAAGGTGTCGCAGAAGACATGGCCGTTGCCCGTACGGTGTTGCAAGGGGATCCGCCATTGCCACCCCGCATCATGCGCCGTTGCCTTCGTGTACGGAAGAAGCGGATCGGTCCGCTCACACCCGACGGCCACCGCGCGGTTACACGGTAACCACTTTGACCAATCCTGATAGGCAACGCCCAACGCGTCCCCAATCAGCAGCCCTCTGAAGCCAGAACAGTCTACGAAGAGGTCGCCAGAAACAACCTCACCGGACTCCATGCTCACACTCGCGACATGCCCGGTTTCTCCGTTCAGTGTCACGTCAACAACGCGTCCCTCGGTGCGTGTGACACCAGCCTTTTCAGCAAAGCTGCGAAGGTAAGCCGCATACGCTCCGGCATCGAAATGGAAGGCATAGGCAAGCCCGGTCATACTCGTATTACCGACCCGGTCGAGACGGCCAAATTTCCCCGCATAGGCCGCGGCGTTGTGGAGGGAGTAGGACCAAAGCCCCTCTGCTGCGCCTTCCTGACGTCCGCGAAGCCAGTAGTGATGAAAGTGGAGGTTTGAGAGATTTATTCCGGGGTCGCCAAACGTGTGCAGGTAGCGCTCTCCGCGCCGGCCCCAATTGTTGAACTCAATGCCGAGTTTGAACGTTCCATTGGTCCGGGCAAGAAAGTCGTTCTCATCGAGACCGAGCATGCCGTTCAGGCGGCGAATTTGCGGGATGGTCGCTTCGCCAACACCGACCGTGCCGATGGCCGCTGACTCAATCAGTTCGATATTCAGGCGCTGAGGAAGCAATTTCGCAAGGGCAGCCGCAGCGATCCAGCCCGCGGTCCCGCCCCCAACAATCACCACTTTTTCGATTGGTGCATTCGACATGTTCACACCCTGCCCCAGCTGTGCGCCTGCGTCGACGGACGCCCCGCCGCACCCTAAAAACGATCCGGCCCGCCTCCAGGAGACGGGCCGGTCAGGTTGGGAGGACTTACATCCTAGAAGCTCTTGGCGATCGTGATGTTGTACGTTGTGCCATAGAGCTCGTGACGGCTTGGGAATGTTCCGCCAGCATCGAGGTCGTTCTCGGTGACGAACGGCTCATCGGTGAGGTTGAACACTTCAAGGTTCACAGAGAAGCCTTCGAGTGCACCGGTTTCCCACTCGTATCCAATCTGGGCGTCGAGGATGGTTTCCTCAACAGCCTGCGCGCCGCTCAGCGTGCCATCGAATTGTTGGACCTCTGAAAGGAAGCCCGACCGGTGACGCGCACTCAGGCGCGCCCGCCAGCCGAAGTTCTCGTAGAACACATCGCCCGACCAGACTGTGTCGGAGTATCCCGGAATGTCGATCGTATCGCCATCCTCGTTTTCGAGACCGTTGTCGGCGTAGGTGTAGCTTACACCGAAGCCGAAGCCATCCAGAACGCCTGGAGCAATGTCCTCGAGGCTCATACGAACCGTTGCTTCAATGCCGGTAATTGTTCCATCGGCAAAGTTGGTCGGTCCATTCAGCCGCGTGGGCGCGACTTCCGGATTGGCAGCGAGGAAATCGCCGAGACCAATAGCCTGATACTGTTGCGAAGCGTCGACAACGACCGACTGATCAATGACCCAGTCTTCCAGCTCTTTGTGGAAAACCGCGATGGATACGGCGCTGGCCGCACCGAAGTAGCGCTCAAGTGCAACGTCAAAAGAGGTCGACAAGTAAGGCTCAAGGAACGGGTTACCGCCGCTCAGGTTGAAACAGGTCCGCTCAGGCGGTGCCTGTCCAAGCACAGCGTCGGGCACACCATCGGCATCGCCATCGGCGCAAACTGCGGCGTTGCGCTCGAAGTTCTGGTTTGCAGCCAGCTGATCCAGACGCGGACGGGTCAGCGTCTGCGCCGCTGCAAAGCGCAGCAACGTGTCCGGCACGATTTCGGCTGACAGGTTCAGGCTCGGCAGGAAGTAATCATATTCAGATTCAACAGTCTGGATGCCAGCGCCGGCCAGCGTACCCGTCGATGCCTGCGTGACGTCCTGATACTGGAAGCCGACATTGCCGCTGACAGGAACGTTACCCATGTCCGTGTCGATCTTCGCCATAGCGTAGAACGTGTTGATATCTTCGTCGACAACCCAAGCCGTCGCCGCCGTGCGCTCAAGCTGGTAGACGCCATTAGAGACAAGGCTGGCTGGGTTGTAGGCAATGATATCAAGGCCGATCGAGCCACTGTCGGTTGCTCCGACAATTGCGGCATCCGGGATGGCCAGCGAGCTATCTACAAAGCCCGTCCCAGGACGGATGAAGAAAGCATTGTCGGTGAACGACTTCTCACGGTCGGTGATCAGGACGCCGCCCTTCACGCTCGAAATGAACGACGTATCGACATCGTATTCTGCCTCGAGGCGGAGCTGCTCCAAAGTATCATCGACATCGGGTTCGCGGACGAAGCCAACCTGTCCCCAGCCGCCTGGATCGGTAAGAAGTACCGTGTTCGGATCAGTGAAGTCGCGTGGCGTCGAAAGCGTGTACTCACCATCGCCATCGAAGGCGATCGTCACAGGGTCAACAAGGTTCGGATCGCGGACCCCGTTGAAGACGCCATTGCCGAAATCGAAGCTGCCGAGGATACCACGTCCGGTGCCGGCATAAGACTCATAGTCAACATCAGACCGCTCGAGACGAGACACGCTGAAGTCACCCATGATCGTCAGTCGATCCGTAACTTCGTATGACGAATTGACACCGAATGCGAAAATTTCAGCCGTGTTGCCTTCCGTATCGGTACGGAGGATCTGGCCGATACCCGTCGTGCCATCACCTGCCGATCCGCCCGGCGCACCCGGCGCACCTGCGGTGTAGGTGGCTGAGTCAGCGAACGTGCCATTGCCGGTCAGTTCCGGAATGCCGACGCCGGACCAGATGGCCAGCGGAGTTTCTACGCCGCGGAAAATACCACTGTCTTCTGTGTCCGTGTAGAACGCATCGATCGTGGTCTGGAACCGGTTATCCGGCTCAAACTGCAGCGTACCTGCAACGGACGTCCGCTTGAATTCCCGCGAGACAACGCCTGAGCGGGGATTATCCGCTGGAAACACCAGTCTGGTTGCAGCATCGGTACCGACTTGCCCCGGAGCGGTTTTCAGTTCGCGCGAGGAAAACTGCGTTGGATCAGATTGGGTGGTGATGCCAAGCGACCAGCCAATGGTGCCGTCGGCATTCTGGTCGATGTAGGACCCGAACAAGCGATAACCGTCTTCATCGAAATCTGGGTTCGACACGTCGTTGTCGTTGTAAACATACTTCGCGGACGCGTTGATGCGGCGATCGTCGAAGTCAAGCGGGCGAACCGTGCGCAGGTCGACGGCGCCGGCAATACCGGTTGCCGCAAGCGTTGCGTCCGGTGTCTTGTAGACCAGCGCCTGGGACACGAGCTCTGACGGAAACTGGTCAAACTCAATGCCGCGGTTGTTGCCTGCGGACACCACTTCCCTACCGTTCAGAAGAGCAACGGAGAAATCAGGGCCGAGACCGCGAATGGAGACCTGTTGGGCGCGACCGCGCACCCGCTGGGCCGTAACGCCCGGCAGACGCGCGAGCGAGTCAGCGATGGACAGGTCTGGCAGTTTACCAATGTCCTCAGCAGAAATTGCTTCAACGATCGTGTCGGCAGCGCGCTTAGCGGCGAGCGAGTCAGCGATCGAACTGCGGATGCCGGTCACGGTGACCGTGTCGAGAACCGCTTCGCTGTCTCCCGCCTCCGTGACGGTTTGAACCGTTTCCGCTTCTTGGGCCATGGCTGGCTGCGCGGCAGAGAACATAAGCGCAAGGCCAGTCGCAGCGCTGCCCATGAGCGCACTTCGATTCATGCGAAAATTGATATCCATGTTTTCCTCCCTAGACGCCCCTTGGATTCGTAGTCTTGAGGGTCAGGTCTTGGATCGCAAAAGCTTGCAAAATTTACAAGCTCTCCCCTGCAATAATTTTGATCACTCCATACATTTGCGTCTGCAAACGTCGAAATTGTTGCGGAAATAGCACAATAATCGTCGCCTGAATGTGTGCATCGTTCGTTTCTCGCAAAATTTGCATTGACCGGGTATTGCAAAATTTGCATAAATACGTGTTACAGAAGTCGCAAGACGATCAGGGGTAGGACAATGGCACGTCGAGCAGGGGCACGGCTGGAGGATATTGCAGCCGAAGCAAACGTATCGGTCGCGACGGTCTCACGCGCGTTGAATGACCATCCCGCCGTGAACGCAGAAACCAAGCGCCGGGTCTGGAAGATCGCCCGCAACCAGAATTACGCCTTCAAGCCGAACATGCCGACATTGATTACCGGCGCACAGGCAACGATCGCCCTCGTCATCCCTACCCCGCAGGGACGCCAGGGAAATATTTCCGATCCATTCTTCCAGGAACTCATAGGTGCCGTTGCGGATGCCGCCCGCACCAGCGCTTGCGATCTTCTCATCTCGCATATTGCACCGCGCAACCACGACGACCTCGCTTCTTTTATGACCTCCAGCCGTGCAAACGGCGTCATTTTCCTCGGTCAGAGCTTCCTGCATGACCGGTTCAACCGGCTCGCTGAAACAGAGAACCGCTTCATCGTCTGGGGCGGAGACCTCGCCGGCCAGCGCTACTGCTCCATCGGCTCAGACAATGCCAAGGGCGGCGAGCGGGCGACCGCCCATCTTTTGCGGCTAGGCCGCAGGCGCATCGCATTCTTCGGCGACACAGAGGCACCAGAACTCCAGCAACGTCTCGACGGATTCATCCGTGCCCATGAGCGCGCTGGCGTCCCGGTCAATCCTGACCTGATCCTCCCCGCACATTTCGAAATAGAGTCCGCCGAGGCCGCCGTTGGTGCCTTACTGTCAAGGGACATCCCCTTCGATGGTGTCTTTGCGGGAAGTGATCTCATAGGCCTTGGAGCGATCAGGGCCCTGAGACGAAGCGGCCGCGACGTACCCAGCGATGTGTCGGTCGTGGGCTATGACAACGTTATGCTCGCCGCCTATGCCAATCCCGCGCTAACGACGATTTCTCAGGATCTCGCCAAAGCAGGCCGGATGCTGGTGTCCAAACTGCTTGAAAGCTTCAGCGGCGCACCGCTCGTGTCCGAGCGGTTACCAACTGAGCTTATTGTTCGCGAAAGCTGCGGCGCGCCTTAGAGCGTCAATGCCGCTGCGCCGTAGGCAGGAACACTCTTCCCCTGCTCTGGCGGCGACCAACTCTGGAAAACGGCTTTGCTTTGGCTTGGCAGATCAGGCCAGTCCACAGCCTTGCCGGTCAGGTTGAAGACGCAAAGCACAGTCTCATTGTCGACCTGGCGTTTGAAGGCGACCAGGCCTTCAGGTGCGTCAACAAAATCCATCGATCCGATGACAAGCGCTTCAGATGATCGCCGCGCCGCCAAGACAGACCGGATGAAGTTCAGCGGCGATGTTTCATCCGCACTTTGGCGATCGATAGCGCGCTCGCCGTGCCCATCTCCGATGGGCAGCCACGGTGTCACCGCGCTGAACCCGGTATATTCATCCTGCGCTGACCAGGGCAGCGGCGTCCGCGCTCCATCCCTGCCGAGCGTTTCTGGCCAGTTCGCAATGGCCTCAGGGTCCTGCAGAAGTTCGAAAGGAATATCAGCCTGCGGCAGACCGAGCTCTTCTCCCTGGTACAGGATCGGATTGCCGCGAAGGCACAGAAGCAGCGCGCACGCCATCTTACTGTACGCATCGGCGTCCTCACCACCATGCCATCGGCTGACGAAGCGCGGCGCATCATGGTTCGAAAACGCCCAGCTCGGCCAGCCTTCGCCAGGCAAACCGGACCATTTCGAAGCGGCATCACGAACACGGTCTGCTGTTAAGTCCTCAGCATACAGGAAATCAAAACTGTAAGCGGAGTTCAGCCGGCAACTGCCTTGCGTAAAGGCGCGCATCTCCGCCAATGGATCAGGCCCTCCCACTTCGGCAACGGTGAAACGCGCGCCATAGTCATCGAGCACCGCCCTCACCCGTTCGAGGAAAGCGGGAATGTCGGGATGGGACTGGTTGTAGACGTGACGCTGGAGATCAAACGGCCGCGTGATCCGTCGCCCCTGCGCCGGCCAGGGCGGATTGTCCCGGAACTCTAGATCGTGCATCGAAAAATTGATCGCATCGAGGCGAAATCCATCCACGCCGCGGTCCAGCCAAAAGCGCGAAATGTCGAGCAATGCGGCCTGTACATCGGGATTGTGGACATTCAGCTGGGGCTGGCTCGACAGGAAATTGTGCAAGTAATACTGGCCGCGCCGTGCATCCCATGTCCACGCCGCCCCACCAAACACAGACTGCCAGTTAGTTGGCGGCGTACCGTCCGCCTTCGGATCTTTCCAGACATACCAATCTGATTTGGCATTCGCCTTCGATGCCCGGCTTTCCCTGAACCAGGCATGCTCATCGGACGTGTGAGAATAGACCTGATCGATGACGACTTTCAAACCACGCGAATGCGCCTTTTCGAGCACAGCGTCAAAGTCCTGCAGCGTCCCAAAGATCGGATCAACATCGCAATAGTCAGCGACATCATACCCAAAGTCTTTCATTGGCGAGGTAAAGAAGGGCGAGATCCAGATGCCATCCACGCCGAGATCCGCGATATAATCGAGGCCCTCTACAATCCCCGGCAAGTCTCCAATGCCGTCACCATTGGAATCGCGAAAGGAGCGCGGGTAGATCTGATAGATCACTGCGCCCTTCCACCAGGGCGTGTCGTCTGTGCCCTGCTCGTCTGGTCGCTCCAGTATCTTCAGGCCGTCCATACTCATTGGACATCGCTCCACGGCGCACTGCGGCACACAGCAACATCGAGTGGAGCGATTTCGACCGCATAGCTGCCCGTTACCGAAACAGCCTTGGCGCATGCGCCCATCAGGGCCTCAAAAGCCTTCGATCGGGCATCCACCTCAATATTCACGCGACGAGGCTCATTGCGCAGGTTCATGACGACAAGGATCTCGCCGTCCCCTTCCGGATCGATACGGGAGAACGCAAATACTCCGCCGTCGAGCTCTGCGAGCCGAACCAATTGGTCGCCGCGGCGTAGGGCAGCATGCGTGGTGCGCAGCTCCGCCATCTCCGCAATGGCCCGATACATCGGGTGGTCAGCGTCAAAATTGCTCTCTGCCGTGGTCGCGTCTGTACCAATCAGGTCGTTGTCATTGTATTCTTCGACCAGCCCCGGGAACATCGTTTCTCTTGCTTTCTGGTCGTTGCCGTCGCTGACAAAGCCCTGTTCGTCCCCATAGTAGATGACGGGCACGCCCCGCGCGAACAGGATCGCCGCGTGCGCAAGACGTACGCGGTCAAAAAGCTCACTTTCAGGCATTTCGGGATGCGCAGCGCGCAAGAATCCGGCGAACCGCCCCATATCGTGGTTGCCGGTGAAGGTGGGTGCAAGGCGCGCAGACGCGGCCCCGCCCTCCCAAAGATCATCCGCACGGAACAACGGAACAAACCTTGCGGCCGGCTCGCCCCCCACCAAGACGTCCTGCAACACACGCTGCAACGCAAAATCGAGCACCGTGGGGAAACCATCGACACGCGTGAAGCGGGCAAGTGCACCCGGATCGGGATCATAGGCTTCGCCGAAAACGTAGAAATGATCGATGTCAAGCGAGGCGGCATGGTCGACCATGGCCGAGTTGAACTGGCGCCAGAATTCAGGGTTCACGTGCTTGGCCGTATCGATACGAAATCCATCAATTCGGTAGCGCGTTATCCAGTCCTTGTAGATGTCGATAAACCCGTCGACGACACGCGGGTCCTCCGTCATTAGGTCATCGAGGCCAGCAAAGTCTCCATAGGTCGAGCTTTCGCCTTCGAATGTCGTGTGCCCACGGTTGTGGTAGTAGCGGAGGTCGTTCAGCCAGGCCGGATTTTTCACGTCTTCTTCCCCCTCGGGAATGAAGGGCGTGTACGCATAGTTCGGGGTGTTCAGGCGCTCGAAATTCTCCTCGGTTTGGAAGGGTTCTGCATCACCCATGAAGCCGTCATTGATCGCCTCGCCGTCCGGACCGCCTTGCGTCGTCCACGGGAAGTCCGCCTTCGACCGGTAGGCGCACTCATAGGTTTCCGTCCAGGTTTGCTGATCAGGATCATCGCATTCGCGATAAAGGATCACGTCTGCGGTGTGGTTGGTGATGATATCGAGATAGACTTTTAGTCCTCGCGCATGGGCACCATCGACAAAAGCACGCATGTCGGCGTCTTCCCCCAGATGGGCATCGACGCGCATGAAATCGGTAATCCAATAGCCATGGTAACCCGAGGTCTGCAGTCCGGGCGGTCCTTGCACCGCCTTGTTCTGGTAGATCGGTCCCAGCCAGATCGCTGTCGCACCCAACCCTTTGATATAATCCAGCCGGCTGGTGAGCCCCTTCAGGTCGCCGCCAAGATAAAAGGCGCGGTGCTCTGGCCGATACCCGTGATCCTGCCAGTCGCCCTCGATACCGCCTTTGTCATTGGTCGGATCTCCGTTCTCGAAGCGGTCCGGGATGACGAAGTAGACGATCTCATCGGAAGCCGGCCGAGAGACGTCTGGCACAACGGTCGGTTCAGGCGTTTCCGCAACCGCTGAAAACGGAACCGAGCCACAGCCCGCCAGCAGCCCAGCGAAAACCCCGCAAACAAGTGCAGAAATGCCCGTTGGCTTCATTGTATCCTCCCCGGTTTGCCCTGCGACGCTGCACAAAGGCCAATCTTTTATTGGCGTGTAATGCCCCGTAAACGCGGTGTTACGCAAGAGGACCTGCAATTATTTTGCATTGCTTTGCAGATTTTCCGCCCAGCACTCGGCCGCCCCAAACCGTTCATTTTACCAATATTCATTTTGATTTAGCGCGATTGGTCCATCTCGATGCGCCTGATCACCGAGAAATTTTTCCCTGCTATTGCAAATTTCTGTAATTCATCGAATGGTGCTTTCAGAGACGCGCGGCACAGCCAAAGATGCTGGCCCAATGGGAGGATCCGAATTGAAGCCCAAGACGCTGGCCGCAGCTTTCCTTTCGATTGGCTTGATGGCCGGATGCGCCGTCGCAGTACCGTCGCTACCGGCCGCTGTCGAGGCGACCTCAGCGACGCCCATAGGCAACGCCGTCATTGCCTCACCAGATGGCACGATCGTCGCTGAAATCGCCGCCGCTAATGGCCAACCATCCTACTCTGTTACGTTCAACGACCGCCCGGTCGTCGCACCCTCAAATCTTGGCCTGCGGTTCAAAGAGGCTCCGCCCCTAGACGCAGGGTTTGAAATCGTTGCCGTGCGCGAAAGGTCTGTCGACACAACCTGGGAGCAACCCTGGGGCGAGGCGCGCCAAATGCGTAATCGCCACAACGCCATCGAAGTCGACTTTGCAGACGCAACTGGCCGCGGCTACACCCTGGAAGTCCGTGTCTTCAACGATGGGCTCGGGTTTCGATACCACGTGCCCGAAACAATCTGCGGGGAAGCGTGCGCCATTATTGACGAGTTGACGGAATTCTCAGTCGATGCCGAAGCGACGGCCTGGTGGACAAAGGGCGACGGCTTCAACCGTTATGAGTACATCTACGAGACGACGCCAGTGCGCCGCCAGGCGACGCTTGTCCACACCCCTTACACGCTCCGAAGCGACGACGGCATTCACGTCGCGATCCATGAAGCCGCGCTGGTCGATTATGCAGGCATGTCTCTGAGACAAGAGCGCGATGGCGTTCTCAAGGCAGAACTACGCCCATGGTCCGATGGTGTGGCGGTGCGCAAGTCAGGGGCTTTCAAGACGCCGTGGCGCACGCTCCAAATTGCGGCCGACGCAGCTGGGCTGGTGAACGCCTCCCTCATTCTAAACCTCAATGAGCCCAACGCGCTTGGCAATGTCGACTGGGTGGAGCCCGGCAAGTATGTCGGCATCTGGTGGGGCATGCACATCAACGAGTATACGTGGGGCTCAGGTCCGAAACACGGCGCAACGACCGATAATGCGAAACGCTACATCGACTTCGCCGCAGAGCACGGGTTTGCCGGCGTTCTGATCGAAGGTTGGAACATCGGATGGGATGGAGATTGGTTCAACAATGGCGACTTGTTCCGCTTCACCGAAACCTATCCCGATTTCGACCTTGAGGCGGTCTCCGCCTATGCCGCTGAAAACGGTGTGCGCCTGATCGGTCACCACGAAACCTCTGGCAACGTCACCAATTATGAGATCCAACTCGAAGATGCGCTCGACCTCTACGCCGCAAATGGCGTCGCGCAGATCAAGACCGGCTATGTGGCCGATGCGAGCGATATCAAACGGGTCGATGAAGATGGCGTCGCCTGGTACGAGTGGCATGACGGCCAGTACATGGCTCGCCACCACCTAAAAGTGCTTCAGGAAGCGGCTGAGCGCCAGATCTCAATCAATGCACACGAGCCGATCAAGGACACTGGGCTGCGCCGCACCTACCCAAATGCGATCAGCCGTGAAGGGGCCCGCGGCATGGAATTCAATGCATGGGGTACGCCGCCGAATCCGCCCGAACACGAGTCGATCCTGATCTTTACCCGCATGCTCGCCGGGCCCATGGATTTTACCCCAGGAATTTTCAATCTGTTCCCGAATGGCCGCGACGACCAGAACCGGCCGCAGACAACCCTCGCGAAACAGTTAGCGCTTTACGTGACCCTCTATTCTCCCATCCAGATGGCGGCCGACCTGCCTCGCAACTACGAAGCGCGCATGGACGCGTTCCAGTTCATCAAGGATGTGCCAGTAGACTGGGAGCAATCCATCGCACTCGCCGGTAATGTTGGCGACTATGCCGTCATTGCCCGGCAGGAACGCGGCAGCGAGAATTGGTACCTCGGTGCTGTGTCCGACGAAGAAGCGCGGACAGAAACGGTCACGCTCGACTTCCTGGATGCAGACAAGACATACATCGCCACCATTTACGCGGATGGAGCAGGTGCACACTGGGACACCGATCCCTACCCGCTCACCATTTACGAAATTGATGCAACAGCGGCGACCGAGCTTACACTCAGGATGGCGCCCGGCGGTGGGGCCGCCGTCGCCATTACAGCTAAGGAGTAAGCCATGCGTATTCTCTGCGTAACGGTCTTTGTGGCGGCGCTTGCCGCCTGCAGCGTCACCGAGCGCGTCGACGACGAAACCGCATCACCAGAGACCGCGGCAGCGGAAGAGACGACTGCCGCCGAGGATACCGGGGTATTTCTCGTCGACCCAGCGGATCCACTGCCGGATCCAAAGGAAGCTGGCGTACTCGGCGAGCTGATCTATTGGCGTGATGTGCCGTTGCAATTCATGGAGCCAGATCGACACGTGGAGATCTGGCTACCGCCAGGGTATCGCGAAGACTCAGAGCGCCGGTATCCCGTGATCTACATGGCGGACGGCCAGAACCTATTTGATCCCCGTCTCTCTTACACGCGCACGGATTGGGGGGTAGACGAATCCATCGTGCGCCTGATGAATGCCGGCGAGATTGAGCCTGCGATCGTTGTTGGCGTCTGGAATACCGAGCGCCGGGCGCATGAGTACTCCCCATGGCATGGCGCGCCCGACTATGCCCGGTTCCTGATTGAAGAGCTGATTCCGAAAGTGAACGCAGAGTTCCGCACTCTGACCGGTCCCGAAAATACCATGCACGCCGGATCCTCCATGGGCGGGCTGATTTCATGGCACATGGTGAAGGAGCACCCGGACGTCTTCGGCAGCTGCGGATGTGTTTCAACCCACGTCTCGCTCTCCGACTGGCAGATCGCCAACTATATTGGCCAGATCAAGCCGAAAGACCCGGAAGATCGCACACTGTTTATCGATCGCTCGATGGACTCAGGCCCCGCTCCATCCCACGGGCGCTACTGGTTTGACTGGGGCACCGCAGGGCTCGATGCAACCTACCCCGAACCCCACGCGCGATTGCGGGATTGGTACCTCGCCGCAGGCCACATTGAGGGCGAAACGGTTGTGTTCCGCGAATATCCGGGGGCTGACCACAACGAAACCGCCTGGCGCGCCCGCGCTGATGATGTGTTCCGCTTCCTGCTAAGTAAAGACGACACATGATCCGCGCCCTCGCCGTCGCCCTGCTCCTTGGTGCCTGCGCATCGGCCCCCGTTGGCATTCCGAGTTTTGATCATGCGCCCGAGCCATACGTAAAGATCGAGCATCCCGAGTGGACCCGCGATGCGGTGATCTATCAGATCAATACAAGACAGTTCACCCCGGAAGGCACGTTCGCCGCCGCGCAGGACGAGCTTCCGCGCCTCAAGACCCTTGGTGTCGACATCCTCTGGCTGATGCCGATCCATCCCATCGGTGAGGTCAATCGCAAGGGCAGCCTCGGCAGCCCCTATGCTGTGAAGGACTATTTCGCGGTCAATCCGGAATTCGGCACGTTGGAGGACTTCCAGAGCTTCGTCGACGCCGCCCACAATCAGGGATTCCACGTCATTCTCGACTGGGTCGCCAATCACACCGCATGGGACAATCCCCTGCTTGAGCAGCATCCGGGCTGGTATGAGCGAGACTGGAAGGGTGACCCGCACCCAACGCCTTGGACGGATTGGGCCGACATCATCGATCTCGATTACTCCAATCCTGACCTGCGCAAATACATGGCAAGCGCCCTGCGCTACTGGGTGGAGGAGATCGGTATCGATGGCTATCGCGCCGACGTGGCAGGGTTTGTGCCGCTGGACTTCTGGGAAGACGTGCGCGCAGAGCTCGATAGCGTCAAACCGGTCTTCATGCTCGCAGAATGGCAGACGCGAGATCTCCACGCGCGCGCCTTCGATGCGACCTACGCCTGGGCCTGGAAAGAAGCCGCTCAGGATATTGCCAAGGGCCACGCAGACGCCGGCCGAATGACGGGATACTATTCCGAACTCGTGTCCACATGGCCCCACGACGCCATGCGGATGCTCTACACGTCAAACCATGACCAGAATGCCTGGGATGGGGTCGCTTCTGAGATTTATGGTGAAAGCCTTGAGACCTTCATGGTTCTCTCTTTCATCTCCGAAGGCATCCCGACGATTTACAATGGCCAGGAAGCCGGGAACGCCAAGCAACTCGAATTTTTCGAAAAGGACCCAATTGTCTGGCGCGACCATCCCCACGCCGCCCTGATCGCTCAGCTGACGCAAATGAAGTCGGACACCCCCCCGCTTCACAATGCTGCCTGGGGTGGGCGCACATCTCCGGTGACCACAGACAACCCGCAACAGCTTCTCAGCTTCATGCGCGGCCGCGGCGACACAGGTGTGCTCGCCTTGTTCAACCTGTCGCCCGATCCTGCAACCGCAACGCTGGTTGACGGCGCAGTGGCCGGTGAGTGGTGCCCGCTGCTCAATGGGGAACGCGAAACCCTTGCGATCGGAGATACGCTGACATTTGAGGCCTGGGGCTGGCGCGCCCTTAGTCTGTGCGAGACCTAGAAACTACGCAGATCCCGCAAAGGGACGCTCGGGAGGAGAGACATGCAGAAACCAGCCATGGGGTTCGCCAACATATTGGCGATGTGCTTCGGGTTCTTTGGAATCCAGATTGGCTTCGCGCTGCAAACGGGCCACTTCTCCCGCGTGTTCGAAACCCTCGGCGCAGACATGGGAGCCCTGCCGATCCTCTGGATCGCTGCGCCCCTGACAGGCCTCATCGTACAGCCAATCATAGGCTATATGTCTGACCGCACCTGGACGGGGCTTGGCCGCCGCCGCCCCTACTTTTTCTGGGGCGCGATTCTGACCACGCTTGGCCTCTTCGTCATGCCGCAATCCTCAGCGCTGTGGATGGCGGCTGGCATGCTTTGGATTATCGACAGCTCGCTGAACATCACCATGGAGCCATTTCGCGCTTTTGTGGGGGATATGCTGCCTGAGCGCCAGCGCACCACAGGCTTTGCCGCCCAGAGCTTCTTCATCGGTGCAGGCGGTACGCTCGGCTCCGCCTTGCCGTGGATGATGGCAAACTGGTTTGGTTTCGATGCGGCGTCCGCCGATGGGGGTCTGCCGATGAACATCAAGATGACCTTCTATGTCGGCGCAGCCCTGCTGTTTACAGCCGTCATGATCACCGTCTTCTCCACAAAAGAGTACTCGCCCGAAGAGCTTGATGCCTACGAAGCTGCGGAAGCCAAGGCGCGCGGCGTATCGGAAGCCGACCTTGCCCCGCGCCCACCAGCGCCTTCGATCGGCCTGTGGCAGACAGTGGGTGTCGTATTCCTGACCGCCGGTCTCACCTTTGCGGCGCTTGTCTATGGCCAGGGCTGGGACCAGCAGCTTTATGTCCTCGGCGGCGGCTTTGCCGTCTTCGGCCTGCTCCAGCTTATCGCAGCCATGCTCAAGGCGCGCGGCGGCCAGCAGGGTGCCTTTTCCGAAATCATGGAAGATATGTTCCGCCTGCCGCGCACCATGCGCCAGCTTGCGATCGTCCAGTTCTTCTCCTGGTTCGCGATGTTTTCCATGTGGATCTACCTCAATCGCGGCGTCATCAGCCATCACTATGGCGACCTCATCCCGCTAACGCCGGAGTATGAACGCGCCGCAGACTGGATCGGCCTGTTGAACAGCGTCTATTTCGCTGTTGCCGCCCTTGTCGCCTTTGCGATTCCTGTTCTTGCCGCGGCCACAAGCCGGAAGATCGCCCATGCTGTCTGCCTGCTCATTGGCGCGGTCGGCTTTTCCAGCTTCATCTGGCTGCCCTCGGGCGAGGTGCTTTGGCTATCGATGATCGGCGTGGGAATCGTCTGGGCCTCGATCCTGTCGATGCCCTACTCGATTCTCTCGAACGCCTTGCCGGCCGATAAAATGGGCATCTACATGGGGATCTTCAATTTCTTCATCGTGATCCCGCAGCTTGTCGCAGCAAGTCTTCTTGGTCTGCTGGTCACGCAG
>JBCBWQ010000130.1:0-7500 GCA_039817025.1 Pseudomonadota bacterium
CGTTCGGCAGGCGCGACAGCCAGATAGTAGACCCAGGCGCGGTGACCGTCATCGCCGACCATGACGCTGCCGAGCAGTGCTCCATCGCGCTCGGCGACGAGGATGTCGGACGCGGCCCCGGCCACCGCCCGGGCGAAATCCGGCACGGGGGGATTATGGTCCGCCGTCAGGTCGCAGGCGTCCCACAAGTCCACAACAGCCGACGCATCGGCCTGCGTGGCGGGCCGAAGGTCGAGCTGAAACGTCATGGATGCGTTACGCCAGCGCCGCCTTGGCCTTGTCCACCAGGACGCCAAACGCCTCTGGCTCGCGGATGGCAAGGTCAGACATGACTTTTCGGTCCACCTCGATGCCGGCTTTCGTCAGGCCGTCGATGAAGCGCGAATAGGTCAGGGACTCATCATGCTCGCGCACGGCGGCGTTGATGCGCTGAATCCACAGCGAGCGGAAAGAACGCTTCTTAACCTTGCGGCCAACGTAAGCGTACTGGCCGGCTTTCCAGACAGCAGAATTCGCCGTGCGGAAGGTATTCTTGCGACGGCCGCGATAACCTTTGGCCGCCTTGATGATTTTCTTGTGCTTGGCGTGCGCCGGTACTTTGTTGCGGGAACGGGGCATGAGGGCCTCCTGGAATTATCGGTTCAGATCGGACGGCTTAGAGGCCGTAGGGCAGATACTTCATGATGCGGGGCTTATCCGCCGGGGACACGTCGGTCGTGCCGCGGTTCTGTCGGATGTACTTCGCATTGTGGCTGATCAGGCGGTGACGCTTGCCAGCGACGCCATGCTTCAGCTTGCCTGTAGCGGTGATCTTGAACCGCTTCGCAGCGGCTTTCTTCGTCTTCATCTTCGGCATTTCAACTCTCCTTTGGAGCTCACATCCCATTTTGGACGGCCCGGATAAGATCGATGCGCAAGGCATGCCGTGCCCGGCGCATCGCGGAAGCTGCGGTGTATGACGGAAAGGCGGTGCAGAATCAAGCCGCGATGTCGTCTCTGACGCAGCTCTCCGACCGGGCGACTGTGCTTGCCGCACTGGGGCAGGCTGATAGGGTCCGCCAGCAGATACAAGATAAGGCTTTAGATGATGCGTCTCATGCTTCTCGCAGCTGTTTTGGCAGCGTTTTCCTTGGTCGCAAATGCCGACGAGATGGCCGATGCGCCGAAAGAGACTTCCCCAATATCGGAAGCGCAATCGTTTGAATCCGAGCAGTCCTTACGGATCGGGGCAACAACGGTGCGCTATCGCACCGTGGCCAGCGAAACGTACCTGCGCGATGAGAAAGACGAGCCCATCGCCGCGATCTTTTCTGTGGCCTATGTTGATACCCAGGCGAGCGATCCCGCGCAGCGGCCTGTCACCTTCGTTTTCAACGGCGGACCGGGGTCTGCATCGCTCTGGCTACACATGGGCGCATTCGGGCCGAAACAGGTGCTGACGCCATCGGATGCATCCGATGTCGGTGCGCCGCCCTATACGATACGCGACAACCAGAATTCCCTGCTCGATGTTACGGATCTTGTATTCATCGATCCCGTCGGCACGGGCTATTCCCGCCCCCTCGGTGAGACCGACGGAAAGGAATTTTACGGCGTAAACGAGGACGCGGAGAGCATTGCTGAATTCATCCGTATCTGGATCACGGAAAACGGCCGCTGGAACAGCCCGAAGTACCTCGCTGGCGAAAGCTATGGCACGACGCGCGCGGCGGCCCTGACGGAAAAGCTGCAGGGTGGGTGGAATGGCATTGCCTTGAACGGCGTGATCCTGATCTCCGCCATTCTCGATTTTCAGACGGCCCGGTTCGGCCCCGGTAATGATACCGCCCACATCGCGTTCTTTCCCACTGAAGCTGCCATTGCTTGGTACCATGGCAAGGCTGATCGCGCGAAGTGGAACGACGATTTCGACGCCTTCATCGCGGAGTCGCGCACGTTCGCGATAGACACGCTGGCACCGGCTCTACTGCGCGGTTCGACTCTGAGCGAGGCCGAAGAGGCTCGGATTGCCGGTGAAATGAGTGATTTTGTGGGATTGTCCGAGGAGTGGATCAGGCTTGCCAATCTACGCATAGACCCGGCTCGCTTCCGCAAGGAGCTCCTTCGGTCAGAGGGTTATACGGTCGGGCGCTTCGATGGCCGCTACAAGGGTGTCGACAGCGAAGGGACGGCTGACCGGCCGGAGAATGACCCATCAGGCTACGGCATCGATGTCGCCTATGTGACGGCGATCAATGACTACCTGACGCGCGAGCTGGGCGTGGACTTTACCCGGCCATACAAGGTCCTCACCGGCGAACCCGGCTCCCAGTGGAACTGGCACCTGACTGAGCGCGGCTGGCCGTCCTACGTCAATGTTGCCCCCTGGCTCGGCAAGGGCATGCGAGAGAATTCGGAACTGCGCGTCCATCTCGCATCGGGCTGGTACGATCTCGCGACACCATTCTTCGGGGCTGAGACCTCGCTTTACAAGAACGGCGTCGTGCTCGACCGGGTCCGGTTCGACTACTACGACTCCGGTCACATGATGTACCTGACAGAAGAAGACGCCCGGAAACTGTCTGACGACGTCCGGGCGTTCATTCGCGGGGAATAGGGCAATGAGGGATGGCGCGGCCTAACGCGGTGCCATCACCATGGTCATTTGGCGGCCTTCGAGTTTCGGCTCGAGCTCGACCTTCGCGACATCGTCGAAGTCTTCCTTGACGCGGTTCAGAAGCTCCATGCCGAGATGCTGGTGCGCCATTTCACGGCCTCGAAAGCGCAGGGTGACCTTCACCTTGTCGCCTTCCTCGAAGAAGCGTGTCATCGACTTGGTTTTGACCATGTAATCATGGGTGTCGATATTCGGGCGCATCTTGATCTCTTTAAGATCGGCCGATTTCTGCTTCTTGCGCGCCGCAGCCTTTTTCTTCTGCTCTTCAAAGCGGAGCTTGCCATAGTCCAGAATTTTACAGACCGGAACTTCCTGGTTCGGGGACACCTCCACAAGGTCCAGCCCGGCCTCGCGCGCAGCGTCAAGCGCTGCCTCGATGGGCATTTCACCTTGTTTGTCGCCATTTTCGTCGATGAGCAGGACGCGGCGAGCGCGAATGTCATCGTTTATGTTGGGTCCAGTTTTCTTGGGCGGCGGGGCCGCGTGAGGTCTGCGGGCTATGGTTGCTCTCCTATCGCTGTTTCAACTTTTAGCTGGCTTGTAATATGCCGGTGGTTACGGCTTTCTTCAAGCCGATTGCGGAGCAGGCAGGGTTCCAAGCGCCCGGACGATCTGCCAGACGTCATCAACGCGCACCTGTTGCAGCACCGCATCCTTGACGACAATCGCCTCCGAACCGTCTGGCTGACGCGGGCAGGCCTGGTCCGGATTGCTCTCGCTGGTCGCAAAAAGTGCGATGCCCGGTGCGCCTGATAACGTCGCCATATGCATGGGGCCGGTATCGTTGCCGACGACGAACAGCGCCCGGCGCGCCAGACTTACGATCTGGAACAGGTCGGTGCGCGTGACCAGCGATTTCGCCCTCGGCTCTGCGCGCACAATCTCCTGTGCGATCGCCCCTTCGGCTTTGCCGCCGATGATGGCTGGTATGACGCCGCAATCGGCGATGCGGCGGGCGAGTTCGCCGTATCGTTCAGCTGGCCAGCGCTTGGCTTCGCGGTGGGCCGAGGCGCCTGGGATGATCAGCATATACGGCTCTTCCAGCCCGAAATACTCGGGCTGATGACTCGGTCGGTCGCCCAACTGGTCCGTCACCCATGTCAAATCTGGGACCGGTGAACGGCCAGCCGCCGTTGTGCCCGGCTCCAGAACGCCTGCGATCTCAAGTTGCTCCGACAAGCGATCAATCGAGTGCATGGAGCCGCGATTGGGGTTGTCGTGGAAGAAGGCAGACCCTTCAGCATGGCCAGACCAGAGCGGCGGTGTGCGCAACGGCATGTTCAGCGCCTTGAAGTAGTTGCCGGTGCGGCCACTCGTATGCAGGTCGTAGATGATGTCGAACTTTTCTTTGCGGATCCGGCTGATCAGCGCTGCCGTTGCCTTTACGCCTTCGGGCCGGCCATCGGTTTCGACGACGTCCACATAAGGGCAAAGCTCGGCAAACGCCTTGTATGGCGGGGTCGTGAGCAGCGTAAGTCTTGCCGATGGATGGTGGTCACGGATCACCCGCATGGCTCCAAGCGCCAGCACAAAATCCCCAAGCGCGCTCAGCTTGATCACCAAGACGCTCTGGGCCGCAGACCCCGGATTTTGCTTTCGTCCCACCATTACAGCTCTGTCAGGCTCGTTCGTCCAACACGTCTCTATAGACTTTCAGCGTGGCGATCTGAAGGCCGCGTTTTGAGAAGTGTTCTGTCACGTGTGCCCGGCCCGCTTCGCCCATGGCCTGCCGTCCGCCAGGGCCGATGTCCCGCAGGGTCCGCATCGCGCCGGCCATTTCTGCCGCGTCGCCAGGCCGGAAACGCGCTCCGGTCAGCCCCTCGACGATGGTTTCGCGCGCCCCACCATGGTCTGACGCGATAACGGGGCGGCCCATGGCCGATGCCTCCGCCGCGACGCGCCCAAACGCTTCCGGCCGGGTGGATGGTGCGAGAACAATGTCGCTTGCAAGATAAGCAGCGGGCATGTCGGCAGCATGGTCGACGATCCGAACAACGCTTGTGAGATCGGCATCAACGATCCGGTCCTGCAAGTCCTGCACGTAGGCATCCCGGCCCTGCGGATCGCCTGCAAAGACCAGTCGAAACGTGTCCTGCTCAATCCGGTCAAGCCGAGCAAGGGCGTCGATGGCCACCGCATGGCCCTTCCATCCTGTCAGTCTCCCCGGAAGCAGCAAAACTAGAGCGGTGTCCGGTGCTCCCGAAAGTCCCCACTGATCCCTGAACGCGGTGACCCGTTCGCCGGAGACGTTCGCTGGGTCAAACGCCTCCAAATCAACGCCGCGCGGTATCGTCACCAGCCGCGATGGAGCAACGCCATGTTCGGCGCGCACATGCTGGGCGATCCAGTCTGAGTTCGCGATCACGCGATCGCCGGCCGCCATGACGCCATTGTAGCGCTTCTTAAGCGCGGAGGTGCCGCCATACGCGCCATGATAGGTCGTCACAAAAGCGATGCCCGTCCTGTGCGCCGCCGACTTCGCACTCCATGCCGGAGCGCGAGAACGCGCATGGATGATATCGACGCCGCGCTCGCGAATAAGACGTGCCAGCCTGCGCGCATTTCCAGCCATTGCGACGGGATTCTTGGAGCGCACATTCATGCGGATGAATTCCCCGCCAGCGGTCTGCAGTTCATCCTCCAGGCGTCCACCGCGACTGGCCACGAGGGCCATCCCGCCAGCCAGGACGATCGCTTCTGCCATTTCGATGGTTGTGCGCTCGGCCCCGCCGGCTGCGAGATCGGGGATAACCTGAAGGACCGTTCGGCCGGTCATGTCCGGTAGACTGTAATCGCGCACCTGATTCCCTCTTCGTATCCGGCTTGGAGCCGGGTGAGGTCGAGTGTCAAGGATCGCGTCTCAGGCGACGCCACGCTTGACACTGGTGGGTTGCAAAGGGATCGCACACACTATGACGCAATACTTTGATACACCCCAAGGCCGCCGGTTGGCCTACCGCCGCAGCGGCGCGGACCTCAGCGGAGCCGGCCTTGTCTGGCTCTCTGGCTTCAATTCAGACATGCAGGGCTCCAAAGTGCTCGCTCTGGAAGCCTGGGCAGCAGGGCACGGCCACCCCTTTCTCGCGTTTGACTATTCCGGCCATGGGATGAGTGACGGTGACTTTGCGGACGGTACGATCTCGGCATGGCGAGAGGACAGCCTCGCTGCCATCGATGCTCTGACAGAAGGGCCGCAAATTCTCGTCGGCTCGAGCATGGGTGGCTGGATGGCATTGCTCGCAGCGCTGGCTCGGCCAGAGCGTATTGCAGGCCTCATCCTGATCGCGCCGGCGCCAGATTTCACCGAGACGTTAATGTGGCCAGAATTTTCGCCAGCGGTTCAGCAGGAGATTATCGAGACCGGCGTGCACATGCGCCCGTCAGACTATGGTGAGCCTTACCCCATAACCCGCGCGCTGATCGAAGATGGTCGCCAATGGCAGATCCTCGACGCCCCCATCGCGTTTACCGGCCCCGTCCGCATCCTTCAGGGAATGGATGATCCGGACGTGCCCTGGATCCACGCCCAGCGCCTTGTAAACGCTTTGACGAGCCCCGATCTCATATTCACGCTCATCAAGGATGGCGACCATCGCCTTTCCCGGGAGCAGGATATAGCGAGACTGCTATCAACGGCTGGCGAAATCGTCCGCGCAGCGTCTCAAAGCCTGCCCTGAAGCTTCCCTTCAATCGCCCCAATCCCTATCTATGCTGCTGCGCGATAATCGATATGCGCAATCAAGCACGGGACGCCGCCGATCATCGGGGCTACCCATAATGAAACCGAACGAGACTTTCAGCCGTATTGGGGGAAGTGCTCAACGACGTTTGGAGGACGACCATGGCTGGAACCAGCATCACCCTTAGCCCTGAACAGGGCCTGTCCCGGTATCTCACCGAAATCCGCAAGTTTCCGATGCTCTCCAAGGAGGAAGAGTTCATGCTCGCCAAACGCTGGCAGGAGCATGAGGATTCTGGCGCGGCTGAAAAGATGGTCACCTCCCACCTTCGCCTCGTCGCCAAGATTGCCATGGGTTATCGCGGCTATGGCCTGCCGATGGCCGAGGTCATCTCGGAAGGCAATGTCGGCCTGATGCAGTCGGTCAAGAAATTCGACCCGGACAAAGGCTTCCGCCTCGCCACCTACGCAATGTGGTGGATCCGGGCATCGATCCAGGAATACATCTTGCGCTCATGGAGCCTTGTGAAGCTCGGCACGACGGCGGCGCAGAAAAAGCTGTTCTTCAACCTGCGCCGCATCAAGGGCGAGATTCAGGCTTTGGAAGAGGGTGACCTCAAGCCGGAGCAGATCGCCGTAATCGCTGACCGCCTGAACGTGACCGAAGGCGAAGTGCGGATGATGAATGGCCGTATGTCCGGCTCCGATGCTTCGCTCAACACACCCATGGGCCAGGATGGCGATATGGAGTGGCAGGACTGGCTCGCCGACGATGACCCGAACCAGGCATCCGAGTTCGCCGAACGTCAGGAATTCGATGCGCGAATGGAGCTTCTCACGTCCGCCATGGAAGACCTGAACGACCGCGAGAAACACATCCTGACCGAGCGCCGCCTGACGGACGATCCAAAAACCCTCGAAGAACTGTCGGAGGTCTACAATGTCAGCCGGGAGCGCATCCGGCAGATCGAGGTGCGCGCGTTCGAGAAGCTACAAAAAGCGATGAAGCGCATGGCGAAAGAGCAGGGGCTTCCCGTCTCGCCAGGAGCTGAGGCTTGAGTTTAATCAGGGCGGCGATGCATCCGGATCGCCGTCACTGTTCCCAATCGCTTGAGGCTGCACGCCCATTGCGAGCGTTGCAACCAGCGCTGCAATGGCCACGGCG
>JBCBWQ010000131.1:0-7476 GCA_039817025.1 Pseudomonadota bacterium
TTGAAAACCATGCCGCGTTTGCGTTTTGCGGGGCAGGTGACGGGCGTCGAGGGCTACGTTGAAAGCGCCGCCATGGGGCTGCTGGCGGGCAGATTTGCGGCGGCTGAGCGTCTTGGGCTGTCTATGGTGCCTCCACCGCCGACAACTGCACTCGGAGCCCTGATTGGGCACATCACGGGCGGTCACCTGGAAGGCGGCAAAACGTTCCAGCCAATGAACGTGAATTTCGGACTGTTTCCATCCATCGAAGTGCCAAAGGTCGACGCGGACGGAAACCGCATCAAGGGCAAGGCAAAGGGTCGCGCGCGCAAATCAGCGCTAGCGGCGCGCGCCCTTATCGACATTGATCATTGGCTGGACGGGCTCACTGTGCCGGTCGCAGCTGAGTAGCCGTCAGTCTTCAGCGGGCTCATTTTTCAGGTTCCAGATGGGCGTACCGAGTGCCATCCACAAAATAAGAAGGGTCATGCCGCCAGCGGGAACAAAGGCGATCTTGTGCGGTCCAAAGGCATCGGTCAGCGCTCCCATGAGCGCAGCACCGAACGGCGCGCCGGCCATGAAGCCGAGTTGATAGATCGACAAAACGCGCGCGAGTTGATCCTTTGGGGCGGCGTCCTGAACGATTGACCGGCTCATGGCAATCGAGACGCCAGCGGCCAGTCCCCACACAAAGACGACCCCGAGAAACGCCGCGTGGGGAATGCGCCACAGCATGGCAAGAATAGCCAGCGATCCAAGAAGCTGTGCCGTAAGGAGCAGTCGCCCTTGCCGCTTGATACGCTTGAAGATTGACAGGGCAACTGACGATACGAATGCGCCGAGCCAGAAGGTGACGAACATGTCCCGGATACCATCGGAGCCGAGCCCATAAACGTCCCTGTTTATGATTGGCAGCACCACGAGGAACGAGCCGATCACGAAGATTCCGACGCCGAACATCAGCGCCGTCATCGCCCACAGCTTTGGATCGGATCGGACAGCGGCAAATCCTTCGGCAATGTCGCCGAAAGCAGCGCTGAGCCCGGACCGCCCGGTGCGGACGCGGCGGCCCTTGGCCATAAGCAGCGCAAAACCAGCACCAGTTGCTATCACGATGGCCTGAATGGCCAACAGTCTTTCGCTGGCGATAGGGCCGACTTCGAACCGACCCAGCCAGGCAGGCATGCGAGTCATCTTGTCAGCGTAGCCTGCGAGAATCAGGCCCAAGATTTGGCTGACGAACTGCGCCATCGTTGCGAGGGTGACGCCGAGTTGCAACGTCACCGATGAGCCGACCCGGATGCGGCGTTCTACGACCTCATTCACGATGGCGTCACGGGCTGGCATCATGAAGGCTCCGACCGTTCCGATCGTGACGCCGTATAAGAGCATCAGCGTGTACGAAAGGCGGTTGTTCGCGACAGCAAGCGACAAACCGACTGCCGGGATAGCCGCCATAAGGTGCAAGAGTATAAGCAGGCGCCGACCATCAGCGCGTTCAGCCACCACACCGCCAAGCAGAAGGAATATTACCGAAGGCGCAGACAGGGCCATATTGGCGAGACCGAGCTCAAGACCATCAAGACCAAGTTTGTTCGTGATCAGATACGGGAAAAGCACCATCTGTAGACCGAAGGCCATGAACCAGCTGGACTGAACAAACAAATAGGCTGGAAGCTCGATATGCACGCCCCTGCGCACCCTCTTGGCCCGCAAAGTTTCGGCAGTATGCAGGAATGAAGCACCGGCGCTCATGGCGCTGTCGAGGCCGGACACAGGCGAGGACACGTCGTCGATTGCGGCGCTACTGTCTTCGTTGGCGACAACTTCGTCGCCAGAATTCCGGGGCTCGACCATGACGTCTCTCTACTCTGGCGAGACTGTATCCGCAGTTGTCTCCATGGGAAGTGTGGTAATACCGCCATAGGCTCGCCGCACTGTAATGCTGTTGTCACGGGCTTCGGCCATGCTAGCGTTGGGTCGATAGTGGAGTTTTGGCATGGGCGTCATCCGTCACGTTTTGAGCTGGGCACTGGCCTTGTTCCTCATTGCGATGTTCTTGCAAGCGACGATCCATCCGCTTCCAAACCCGCCAGAAGGAGCCGTCAAATTCTTTGATCCTCCAGGCCAAAACATTGTTTTCCAAACCATTGCCGACCGGTCTGGCTTTGCCCTTGTCGAACCCACAGGGCGGCTTGTCGTTGGTCTGGGAGAACTCCTCGCCGCGCTTTTGCTGCTGCTGCCGTTTACGCGGCGTGTGGGTGGTATGTTGTCATTTCTGATCCTTGCTGGCGCAGTTGGCATTCATTTCTCACCCTGGCTTGGTCGTGAAGTCCCCCTTTCGCTCGGGCCCGGAGATGCCGCCACGGATGGGGGCGCGCTATTTATGCTCGCTGTCTCCATGCTGGTTGCGAGTTTGCTTGTAATCGTCGTGCACCCCGGGCGGGACTAACCCGTCTACGCTCCTTTAAGCATTACATGATTGTTTGGCGCGAATAGCGAGACCGCCATGTCAGATCCTATCGAGCTCACCGAACCCGCGAACCCCAATACTGGCCGCGCGCGCAAGGCGCTGCTTCGGCGGCTGGTAGACGTTGTCGCCATGCCAAGCTCGGCCATTGCGCATTCTGACAGGACAATGGCGGGAGATGTCCTCCTCGATATGCTGCTGATGATCGATGAGGAGGATCGCATCTATACGGCTGAGCGTTTGAGAAAGGCGTCGGAAGCGCCCAAACGTCTTCTGCTTTATCTCGCCATTTGTGATTTCAAGGTCGCCAAGCCTCTCTTGGAAGACAATGAGGGTTTTGACAGCTCGGATTTAAGCGATATCGCCGGTCGCACCGGTCTTGCTCACCGGACACAGATAGCGATGCGCCGGTCCGTGCCTCCGAGTGTGGGCGATGCTTTGGTCGCGTCTGGCGAGGTCCCAGTCATCAAGCGCCTTCTGGAAAACGAGGGTGCCGAACTATCAGAGGCAACGCTTGATCAGATCGTTGCGGTCTCCAGAGACGCGGAAGAGCTGTGCCTGCCGCTGCTCGGACGGCGAGAGGTCCGCGCCGCGCAAGCGATGACGCTTTTCTGGTGGGCCGATAGCCAGTCGCGCCGCGTGATCCTGCAGCGCCATGCTGCGGATCGGTCCGCGCTCATCGACCGGTGTTCAGATGTTTTTCCAATGGCTTCCGAAGAGAATTGGTCTGATCCCGTGGTGCGCAAGACGCTTCAACTGATCGAGCGTCGACAGCGTAACCGGCTGGCCATACCGAAAAGCCCCTTCGATAGCCTCGAAGAAGCGGTCGAAGCGGCCGCTAAGAACGGTCTCAGTGCGGAAGTTGCTCAGGAAATCGGGTACTTGTCTGGCGTGAAGCCGGTCACGATTGCTAAGATTTTCGACGATCGCGGCGGTGAAGGGCTAGCTGTCCTATGCAAGGCAACCGGCCTCAAGCGCGAGTATCTTGCGTTGCTCTGGCGTGCTTTGCGGCGCGACCTGACCGATGAGAACGGCAAACCGGACCAGCTCTTCCAATCTTTGTCCGAGACGTTCGAATCATTGCCGGTTGGCCGGGCGCAAACAACGCTGCGCTATTGGAACTGGTCGCTGTCTTCGGCGTTCTCGCCGAAGCAGCTCGCGAAAGTTGATCCGGCCAATGACGAAAACCAATTCTCGTCTGCGCGCCAGACCGCGCGTTTGGTGTTCGGCGCCTAGACTGTGCGCAAGCCCGAATTCGGGGCTGGTCAAATCGAAACAGACACTCTAGGTCAGGCTGATCCAAGGGGTTGATCAGGGCGGAGTCGCGTGACGTACTTCATCGCACTTATGTCTGTGCTCGCAGCGCTCTGGCTCGGCTTGTCGGGCCATTATACGCCGCTGCTGTTGAGCTTTGGTGCGGTCTCGGTCGTGATTACGATGATCCTTGTCTATCGCCTCGATATTCTGGATCGCGAGGTGGTCCCTTACGGCGCGCTGCCGGCAGCGGCCCTGTACTGGGTCTGGCTTGTTGGCGAGATCATCAAAGCCAACTGGGTCGTCATCAAGGCTTGTTTGAGCGCTGATTTGGATATCCATCCTGCGCTCGTGCGCGTGAAGACCACCTGCCGTTCGGACATCGCAAAGGCGACGTTCGCTAACTCGATAACACTGACACCCGGTACAGTGACGCTCACGGTCGATGGCGACAAGTTGCTCGTCCATGCGCTCTACGAGGCCGAAGCGCAGCCCGAGGCCTTCATCGAGATGGATCGTCGGTCCGCGAGAGCGATTGATGGGCGGGTGACGACGGAATGATCGCGGCAGCTTCCATCGGTTTGCTTGTGGCAATGGCGCTGATGCTGCTGAGGGCGCTTCTGGGTCCGACGTTGTATGATCGCGTGCTCGCGGTGAACTCCTTCGGGACAAAAACGGTGCTGTTCCTGGCCACCATCGGCTTTCTGATGGGGCGTCCTGATTTCCTCGACATCGCCTTGCTCTATGCGATGATCAACTTCGTCTCGACGATCGCAATCCTAAAGTTCTTCAGGTATCGGTCCTTCCAGGTGGCGATGGTTCGTCGCTCGCCTTCGGCTGGAGAGGAGGCGAGCGAATGAGTGCAGCGTTCGACATTTTCCTGCAACATTTTGCGATCGCAAAACCGTGGATCGGTGGTCTGCTTTGTGTCGCTGGGACAGTGTTGGCCGTGATCGGAACGATCGGTGTTGTTCGATTTCCCGATTTCTATACGCGCCTCCATGCAGCTTCCATCACGGACACGCTTGCAGCCACGCTGTTGCTGGTTGGCATGGCGTTCCTTCCCGGGGCTGGAATTTTCGTTCTCTTCAAGCTGCTTGCGATCTGGCTGTTCATGTTCCTGACCAGTCCAACAGCGTCCCATGCAATTGCGAATGCCGCACACGTTGCTGGCCTCCAGCCCATCACTGGTGCGGTGGGTGAGGTTACGGCTGAAAAGGAAGCAAACCGATGAGTGGTGCAGAGACGGGCGATATCGGACTTGCGCTGATCAACATTGCGCTGCTCGCCATTCTGTTTGTGATTGGCGTATCGATTGCGCGGCTGCGCAGTCTGTTCGCCATCGTGATGCTGTCGGGCATTTATTCGCTTGTGTCCGCAACCTGGTTCGTTGTTTTGGACGCCGTCGACGTTGCGTTTACCGAGGCTGCCGTCGGTGCCGGGATTTCAACGGCGCTTTTGCTTGGTGCGATGCTGCTCACCGCGAGGACGGCGAAGGCTGAAAGGCCCTTTGCGCGGCTGGCGCCGTTCCTTGTCGTCGTCGCGACGGGGGCTTTGCTGATCTACGCAACCATCGACCTGCCGGCGGTTGGCGATCCGAATTCGCCGGCGAATGCGTACGTCGGCGCTCAGTATCTTGAACGGCACTATCCCGACATGGGCTTTCCCAACGTCGTAACGTCTATCCTCGCGAGCTATCGCGGATTTGATACGCTGGGCGAAGTGCTGGTCGTCTTTACGGCGGGGCTTGCGGTCGCCTTGCTCCTCGGGTTTGGCGAGCGGTCGCTGGCTGCGTCCATGCGTAAAGGAGGCAAGTCGTGACAGACCACCACGTCATTCTCCGGGTCGTTTCCAAGGTCCTGATCCCGATTATTTCGGTCTATGCGTTCTACGTGCACTTCCATGGCGAATACTCGCCGGGCGGTGGCTTCCAGGCCGGCGTTATCTTTACTGTCGGGATCATTCTGTACGCACTGATTTTCGGCGTGCCTGCGGCGCTAACTGCAGTTCCCGCCAGTTTCGCACGCGGGCTCGCCGCGCTTGGTGTTTTAATTTACGCGGGCGTTGGCGTTTGGGCCCTGTTACAGGGTGGGAACTACCTTGAGTACCAGGCTCTCTTCGGTGAGCCCTATGGTTCAGACACCCATCAAGGGCAGTTGGTCGGCATTGTCGTAATCGAGCTTGGGGTCTTGTTCGGCGTTGCCGGGTCGATGTTGACCATCTTCTACGCTTTCGCTGGTCGTGTGGCCGAGATTCGCGACGAGGATTGGTAGGCGTGGCGGAGTTTATTCTCGAACGGATCAATTATTGGGCAATCATCGGACTCATGATGGTCGGCCTCTACATCACGTTTGCCGCCACCAATTTGATCAAGCGGTTGGTTGGGCTCTCGGTTTTCCAGACATCTGTCTTCCTGTTTTACATCACGCTCAGCGTCGTTGTCGGCGGGACGGCACCAATCCTCTACGGTCGGGATTATCCAAAGAAGGACGCCTCTTATGGCGGCGAGGACGCTGCGGCCAGCGCGCTCGGAGACGCTGTACAGGTTGCTGGACCTGCGGGCGATTACGCGTTGAAGGAGACCTATAGCAATCCGCTTCCGCACGTCTTGATCCTAACCGCAATTGTGGTCGGCGTTGCGACACTGGCTGTCGGACTGGCGATCATCGTGCGGATTCGCGAGGCCTACGGAACAATCGAGGCGGACGAAGTTCGCACCATGGACATGGATGTCGCTCTTGCAGAAGACGAGAGCGAGCCGGAGGCGCAGGCCGTATGATTGACCTGGTGTTGAGCCTCGCGCCGGACTGGGCGCTGCGACACGCTGCGCCGCTTTTGGTGGTGGTCCCGCTCATCCTGGCGCCGCTGTGCGTCTTCATTCCCAGCGGGCGCCTGACGTGGATCCTGAGCATCGCATCAACGGCCATTTCGACGGCCATGGCGCTGATCCTCTTGGCGCTGGTGCGGGATTCCGAAACGGGTATTTTGTCTTACGCGATGGGCGGTTGGCAGCCGCCGATCGGCATCGAGTTTCGCGTCGATGCCCTGAATGCAGCGATCGTGCTGCTTGTCAGCGTTATCGGTCTGCTCGCAAGCGTATTTTCATGGCCTTCGGTCTGTGCCGAGGTTCGCGAAGAAAAGCGCAATCTGTTCTACTCGGCCTATCTGGTCTGCTTCACGGGTCTTGCCGGTGTTGCGATCACGGGTGATGCCTTTAACCTCTTTGTGTTCCTCGAGATCAGTTCGATTTCGACCTACGTTCTGGTTGCCTTAGGCGCTTCCCGCGATCGCCGTGCGCTGCCCGCAGCGTTCAACTATCTGATCATGGGTACACTGGGCGCGACCTTCTTCGTCATCGGCGTCGGGTTTCTCTACGCCGCGACAGGTACGCTCAATATGGCGGACATTTCTTCACGCCTGCCCGAGATCGCCGGTCAGCGCACTGTACAAGCGGCCTTCGCGTTTATTGTTGTCGGTCTTGGCCTGAAAGCCGCAATGTGGCCGCTGCACCAGTGGTTGCCAAACGCCTATGCTTACAGCCCAAGCCTTGTTGTTGTGTTCCTGTCTGCAACCGCGACGAAAGTGGCGCTCTATGCGCTCATTCGGTTCCTCTTTACGGTGTTCTCGCCGCAGTTCGCGTTTGAAGGCGCAAGCTTCGGATACCTTCTGATGCCGCTTGGGCTTGCAGCGATGGTGGCGTGTTCGTTCCAGGCTGTGTTCCAGACGGATGTTCGCCGCACGCTGGCTTACTCGTCTGTCGCCCAAGTGGGGTA
>JBCBWQ010000132.1:0-7468 GCA_039817025.1 Pseudomonadota bacterium
GGGGCAACATGGCGCATCGCCGAGTGATGGGTCCGTGCAAACATGAAGGCGACGCCCGCGCCATCGAGGCAAGTTCGAAAGGTCGCGTCATCAATCTCCAAATTCACGCCCATGGCCTCGAGCACATCCGCCGATCCGGTCTTCGGCGGTACGGACCGGTTGCCATGCTTGGCAACGCGCCCACCAGCCGCTGCAATGACCAGGGCGGCTGCTGTAGACGTGTTGAGCGAGCGCCAGGGCAGGCCGCCTGTGCCACACGTATCCAGAACCTCTCCGTCGACCGCATGGCGCCGGCTTCGTGCGCGCATGGCCTTCGCTCCGGCAACAAGGTCTGCAGCCGTCTCGCCCCGTACTGCAAGCCCTGTCAAAAACGCGCCGACCTGTTCCGGTGCCGCATCGCCGTCCAGCAGCGCATCGAACGCGCCGGTCAGCACGTCGGCGGGCAGGTCCTGCTTGCGCGCAATTCGGTGGATGGCGTCAGCGAGGGCGTCTGTCATGTCTCGGCCTGTTTCAGGAAGTTCTTGAGCAGCGCATGGCCGTGCTCGGTGAGAATGCTCTCGGGGTGAAACTGCACGCCAAAGACGGGGCGTGAAACATGGTGCATGGCCATGATTTCTCCGTCATCGGTAAAGGCGTCGGCGACGAGCGCGTCCGGCAGGCTGGGTGAGGCAACGGAGAGGCTGTGGTATCTGACCACATCATAGCGATCGGGCAGGCCTTCAAACAGCGGCCCGCCTTCATGGCGGATCTGGGAAACCTTCCCGTGGCGTATGGCCTTTGCGCTGATCACCTCGCCGCCACACGCCGCCCCGATGGACTGATGCCCAAGGCAAACGCCGAGAATGGGCAGGTCCTCCGGTGCACCTCGAACGATGTCCACACAGATGCCCGCTTCATTTGGCGTACACGGTCCCGGCGATAGCACGACGCCGTCCGGCTTAAGCGCCAGAGCCTCGTCTGCGCCCATCGCATCATTGCGGATCACCTGTGTGCGGGCCCCGATCTCCTCCAGATAGTGGACGAGGTTCCAGGTGAAGCTGTCATAATTGTCGACGACGAGGATCATTGGTCGAACTCATAGGCCGAGGCGAGCGCGGCTGCACGTTTGAGCGCATTCGCCTTGTGCAGCGTCTCGTCGAATTCGTATTGCGGATCGCTGTCCAGCACCACGCCGCCACCGGCCTGAATGTGGAGTGTTCCGTCCTTGATCACGGCTGTGCGCAGCGCGATGCAGGTATCCATGTCGCCATTCCAGCCGAAATAGCCGACCGCACCGCCATAGATGCCGCGCCGCTCGGTTTCCAGCTCGTCGATGATCTGCATTGCCCGGATTTTCGGTGCGCCCGACACCGTACCCGCCGGGAAGCCCGCAAACAGCGCGTCTATCGCATCCAGCCCCTCGCGCAGGTCGCCTTCCACGTGGGAGACGATGTGCATCACATGGCTGTAGCGCTCAACGATGAACCGCTCGGTGACCTCAACCGACCCATACGCGGCAACCCGCCCCACATCATTGCGCCCAAGGTCCAGCAGCATCAGGTGCTCGGCGACTTCCTTTTCGTCTGCCAGCAAGTCATCCCGCCGCCGTGTGTCCTCGACCGGATCGCCAGAGCGCGGCCGCGTGCCAGCAATGGGGCGGATCGCGACCCGTCCATCCCGCACCCGCACCAGGATCTCAGGACTGGAGCCAACCAGCGCCACGTCCCCCAGCGCCATGTGGAACATGAAGGCCGACGGATTCAGCCGCCGCAGGGCGCGGTAAAAGCTGATCGTGGCCCTGTCGAAGGGTGCGGAGAAGCGCTGGCTTGGCACGACCTGGAAAATGTCGCCGGCCTTGATGTAGGTCCGCGCCGCGTCGACCATCTCGAAATAGCGCGCCTTCGAGGTGTTCGAGGCGAATGCGATCTCGTCCGACGCCCCATCCCGCGGTGCCAGCGGGGAAGGGGCGGCAAGCTTGCGCTCGATCGTGTCCAGCAGGCTCTCGATCTCGGCCGCGTCGGCTTCCGCTTCGACCCGCCCCACAAGGATCAGCTCCTGATACAGGTGATCGAACAGAATCATGACCTTGGGCACCACCAAGAGGGACTCCGGCGCGCCGATGCCGTCAGGGCGCGTGATCTCCACCGGCTCGTGGTAGCGGATCATGTCATAGCCAACATAGCCAAACGCACCTGACGCCATGGGCGGCAAGTCGGGCTCTGCCTCGGCGCGGGCGGTTTCAACAAAGGCGCGCAGGGCTTCGATGGGCGGCAGGTCGAGCCGCGTCGCATTGCTGAAGTCGGCCTGTGTCGACGTTTCGGCAACGCCGTCGATCACCCGAAACCACCGGCCCGGCTCCGCGCCGACAAAGGAATACCGGCCCAGACGTTCGCCGCCCGCAATCGACTCAAGGATGAAGGTCCCCGGCGCGTCTGCGCCGAGCTTGAGGATCGCGCCGACAGGGGTTTCAACGTCGCCAATCCTGCGACGAACAATCAGGCGCGCGCTCATTGCTGGCCGGCAATCCGGGCCTTGTAGCGGGCAAAGGCAACCGCATCGTCCTCAAATCCGATGTCCTCGCGAATGGCCATTTCGAGCGCCTGGGCAAGGTCATTGGACAGGCTTTCGCGAAGCGACGCAGCAGAGGTGACAGCGAGAATATCAAGCATTTCCGCATCCGGGCGATCGATCGACTCAATCGAGACGACCACGCGCGTATTCGGGCTGCTGCCCGGCGTAACGGTGACATCACCTTCCGCGCCTGAGAATACCGCATTGAGCGCCATTTGAGGAATCCCGACATCGAAGGCCTGCCGGCTGACGCCCCGCTCGGGACGGTTCACGGTCAGGCCGAGCGCTTCGGCCTCAGCTTCAAGTGTGGACTCGCCCGAACTTATCCGTTCGCGCGCCGCCTCTGCCGCATCGTCCAGTGCCGCTGCATTGCGTTCAGCAAGGAACCGCGCGCGCACGCGATCCTCGATTACCTCATATTCCGGTGTCGACGGCGGAATGATCTCAACCAGTTCAGCCATTACGGTGCGCGCGTCGAGATCGCGCCGTTCGGCCTGCCGGCCCTCCGGCAGAGAGAACAGCTCAGAGACCAGCCCATCCACGCCGATCAGCTCGCGATAGAGCGCGCCAGACGCCGCAAGCCCGTTCTGGTCGACGGGCGCAAGGCTCATCAACGGCGTTCCAAGGTCCTCCGCCATACCAGCAAGGTCCATCCCAACGCCGATAAGGTCGCCAATCCTCGACAGAGCTTCGTAGTAGGATTGCTCAGCCTGCTGACTGCGCAATTCATTGCGGATGATGTCTGACACGTCCTCAAACGGATAGGGATCTCCGGGAATGATATCTTCGACCCGCGTCACAATCCAGACCCCATTTGCTGACGCCGTGGGCCCGAACACGCTACCCTTGCCAGAGCCGGGCGAGAACACCTCCTCGGCCAAGGCCGCATCGGCGAGATCGGCACGGCGGGTTTCACGCGTATTGGTCGAAATCGGCGCATTCAGGGTGGCTGGGTCTGCGCCGCCGGCGATCAGCCCCAGCGCTTCGCGCGCTGCAGCTTCGTTCTCAAAGATGGTTTCAGAGAGTACCCGCGTTTCGGGTGAAGAGAAGCGAATATCCTTCGTCGCCTCGTAGAACGCGCGCACGTCATCCTCACTCAGCTCCACCTGATGAACAAAGTCGTCCGGTGAGAGTGTCAGCAGATTGATCTGCCGACGCTCGGGCTGACGGAAACTGTCAATGTTCTCCTCGTAATAGGCGCGAAGCTCTTCCTCGGTCGGCGCGTCGGCCTCGGGCAGGGCGCTGCGCGGAATTTCGATCCACGCAACATCGCGGAATTCACCGAGATAGCTCGCCTGAAGCCGCCCAAGCACGGCGGGGGGTTGAAGCGCTGCATCCCGTGCACCCGACAGCGTTTCCAGCGTCAGGTCATCGCGCAGGTCCTGCTCGAACTGAGCGGACGTCATCTGTGCGCTGGCGAGCCTCTGGCGATAGGTTTCGAGATCAAACCCGCCGGTAAGGGGGCTCTGGAACGCCTCAATGCCGCGCAGTTCCCGCGTCACTGCTATGTCCGGTGCAAATGCGCCGACCTTCTCCGCAAAGCCAAGATTGGCGACACGGGAGGCTTCCAGCGCGTAAAGCTGGTCAACGATACCCTGCTCAACGGCATCCTCGCGCGTGACCACTTCACCTGTGCTCTGTTGATAGCGGCGCAGATAGTTCTCAACACGCCGGTCAAGCTGGGTTTCGCTCAGGGTGCGCTCGCCCGCTTTCGCGAAGTTTGCACCAAGGCCACCTGAGAAAATGTCTGTAATTCCCCAAACGCCCATGGAGACGATGATCAGGGCAAAGAGAAGTCCCGCGAATTTCGATCGCAGCATATCTCGCATCATTGTCAGCATTGTCGCCGGCCTCGCATGGTTCTTGAATGGGCGGTATCTTGCTTGCTAGGCGAGCCGAACAACGAAGACAAGATGAGGGGATCAGGCATGGCACGGACCGTTATCGCCGGGAACTGGAAGATGAATGGCCTGCTGGCCGCAATTGCTGAAATCGAAGCGGTCGTTGCGGGCCTGCCGGGTCGCCATACGGATGCAGATATCCTGATCTGCCCGCCAGCGACCCTGATCACCGCTGCCGCGCAGGCTGCAGGAGGGTCGAGTCTCTCCATCGGAGCACAGGATGTCCATGCCGCTGAGTCGGGGGCCCATACCGGCGACCTGTCCTGCGCCATGCTGTCTGAGGCCGGCGCGAGCCATGTGATCGTCGGCCACTCCGAACGCCGCGCTGACCATGGCGAAACCAGCGCCGACGTCGCCGCAAAGGCAGAAGCAGCCCAAGGCAGCGGTCTCATCCCGATCATTTGCGTCGGCGAGACTCTGGATGAACGCGAAGCCGGGCGCACGCTCGATATCATTGCCGCTCAACTCGACACCTCGATCCCGGACACCGCCCCAGGCGCACCGTTCATCGTTGCCTATGAGCCCGTATGGGCCATCGGCACTGGAAAAGTTGCGGGCACCGAACAGATCGCAGAGGTCCATGACTTCATCCGCAGCCGCCTGACGGAGCGATTCGGCGCGCCCGGCTCGACCACGCCGATCCTGTACGGCGGCTCGATGAAGCCGGGAAATGCAGCAGACATTCTGGCGGTTGCGCACGTGAATGGCGGTCTCATCGGCGGTGCAAGCTTGAAGGCAACCGATTTCCTCGCCATTTACGACGCAGCGAAGGCGCAAAGCTGAACCTTGGGGTTGGCCTGACCGCCGGAAACGCCTAAGCGACCCGTTTCGCGTCTTATTTGGTCAGGTTCCCATGCAGAACGTCCTTCTCCTCATTCTGATTCTTACCAGTATAGCGCTCACCGTTGTGGTTCTGTTGCAGCGCTCCGAAGGGGGCGCGCTCGGCATGGGCGGCGGCGGTGGCGGCGGCATGATGTCCGGACGCGGCGCAGCCGGGGCGCTGGTGCGGATGACGATGCTGCTTGGCGCTGTGTTCATGGCCGTCAGTCTCGCCCTGACCACGATTGCGAGCCGCGGCTCTGACACGCGCACAGACATCGAGCGGTCCTTGGAAGAAGACGCAGCAGGGGTCGCCGGCGATGCGCGCGACACCGAGACGCCGCTCTTCACCGATCCGCTCGACGAGCCGCTCCTGGATGACGTCGCTCCAGCGCCGGCCACGGACCCGCTGGCCGACCCTGTCCCTACGGGCGAGCCCGCAGACCCGCTTGAGGACCCAGCCGAATAAGTCCCCCCGCCGGGAAAATGCTCATGCGGTCTGACGCAGGCCACGAATCAGACCATTTTGGAGTCCCATGATCCGCTATATCTTCATCACAGGCGGCGTGGTGTCCTCTCTCGGCAAGGGAATAGCCTCCGCAGCCCTTGGCGCATTGCTGCAGGCCCGCGGTTACCGCGTGCGCCTTCGCAAGCTTGACCCTTATCTCAACGTCGATCCAGGAACGATGTCGCCTCGCCAGCATGGCGAAGTCTTCGTCACGGATGACGGTGCTGAAACCGATCTGGACCTTGGGCACTATGAGCGCTTCACCGGCGTCTCCGCCAAGCGTTCCGATAACATCACAACCGGTCAGATTTACCGCCGTATTCTGGAGAAAGAGCGCAAGGGCGACTTTCTCGGCGCAACCATCCAAGTCATCCCCCACGTCACGGACGCGATCAAGGAATTCGTCCTGTCCGATCCGGGCGAGGGCGTGGACTTCGTTTTGTGCGAGATCGGCGGTACGGTCGGCGACATTGAGGGCCTTCCATTCTTCGAAGCGATCCGCCAGCTGGGTCAGGAACTCGGCCCGGAGCGGGCCGTGTTCATGCACCTGACCTTGCTGCCCTACATTCCTGCCGCTGGAGAGATGAAGACAAAGCCAACCCAGCATAGCGTCAAGGAACTGCGCTCGATTGGCATCCAGCCTGACATTCTCCTTTGTCGCTGCGACCGTCCGATCCCGGCGACTGAAAAAACCAAGATCGCAAGCTTCTGTAATGTCCGCCCGTCCAGCGTGATCGAGGCGCGGGACCTCGGTCACATCTATGACGTGCCTGCTGCTTACCATGGCGAAGGACTCGACTCCGAAATCCTCTGGCATTTCCGCATTCAGGACGCGCCCGAACCTGACCTGACACGGTGGAACGCCATTTCCGAGACCATCAAGGCACCGGATGGTTCTGTGACGATTGGCCTGGTCGGCAAATACACAGACGTGCCCGACGCCTACAAGTCCGTGATGGAGGCGCTCGACCATGGCGGCATCGCCAACAAGGTAAAGGTCGATATCCGCCTGATAAACTCCGAGGAGTTCGATGACGAAGCCCGTCCCCTCGACATTCTCGAAGGGTGCAATGGCGTGATCCTGCCCGGTGGCTTCGGTGAGCGCGGCGCGCGTGGCAAGATGCGGGCGGCACGTTTTGCGCGGGAGCGCCAGGTGCCGTGCTTTGGTATCTGCTATGGCATGCAGCTTTCCGTTATTGAGGCCGCTCGAAACCTTGCTGGTCTTGTAAACGCCGGCACCACCGAGTTCCAGGACACCGACACACCCATGGTTGGCCTCATGGAGGAGTGGACCAAGGGCAACGAACGCGAAGTCCGCACAGCAGACAGCGACAAGGGCGGCACCATGCGCCTCGGCGCGTATCCTGCCATCCTGAAAGAGGGCAGCCTCGTCGCCTCAATCTATGGTGGGCGTGAGGTATCGGAACGCCACCGGCACCGCTATGAGGTCAATGCCGGATACATTCAAAAGCTGGAAGCCGCTGGTGTAGCCTTCTCGGGCCTCTCGCCAGACGGTGTGTTGCCGGAGATTATGGAAATCCCTGACCATCCCTGGTTTGTCGGCGTCCAGTACCACCCTGAGCTCAAATCCCGCCCGTTCGAGCCGCACCCGCTTTTTGCAAGCTTCATCGAAGCGGCCGTCAAGCAAAGTCGGCTGGTTTAGAGCGCAGGACAGGCAACGGCTTATCCG
>JBCBWQ010000133.1:0-7390 GCA_039817025.1 Pseudomonadota bacterium
TAGATGAGTGAAGCCATAACCGCGTTCGACGCTGTCGCCGTCGTTTTGATTCTTTTGTCAGCCCTGATGGCCTTTGCTCGGTCCTGTCTTCCTATCGCGGCGGATACAATTTCGAAGCGCTTGGTTTGAGCCGTGCGCTCGTTGCGGACTATTTCCCGGGTATGACGAGCCGAATTTCTGGCATCGGCCTGGCGGGTTTGGAAAACCTTGCGCTCCAGCAGCATGAAAAGGCGTTTGACGAGGACGTGGTCGCACTTCCTGTTGGCGGCTTTTACAGATTGAGGGCACGCTCTGAGCCCCACGCCCTGGACGGCAATTTGATCCACATGTTGCAGGCAGCCTGTGACCGAGGCGATTTCGCCCTGTTCCAGAAATATGCAGACGCCGTAAATGGCCGAGATCCGATTCAACTTCGTGATCTGCTGGACCTTAAACTAGCGGGACCAGCAGTGCCCCTCGATCAGGTGCAATCGATCAACGAAATCAGGAAGCGTTTTGTCACACCTGGCATGTCGCTTGGCGCATTGTCGCCAGAGGCTCATGGGACGCTCAATGTTGCGATGAATCGCATCGGCGCGAAGTCTGTGTCCGGGGAAGGGGGCGAAGACCGGACGCGATACACGCCGCTACCGAATGGCGACAATATGAATTCTGCTGTCAAGCAAATCGCATCTGGACGATTTGGTGTGACGGCAGAATACCTCAATCAGTGCCGTGAGATTGAGATCAAGGTCGCCCAGGGTGCAAAGCCCGGCGAGGGCGGTCAACTCCCAGGCTTCAAGGTGACGGAGCTGATTGCGAAACTCCGCCATGCCACGCCAGGCGTGACACTGATCTCGCCGCCGCCGCACCATGATATCTATTCGATCGAAGATCTCGCGCAGCTGATCTATGATCTGAAGCAGATCAACCCGACTGTTCGGGTCTGTGTGAAGCTCGTCGCAAAGTCTGGCGTTGGGACGGTCGCGGCCGGTGTTGCCAAGGCGAAGGCAGACGTCATCTTGATCGCCGGTGGTGTCGGCGGGACGGGGGCAAGTCCTCAGACCTCGATCAAGTTTGCCGGACTGCCCTGGGAAATCGGTCTTGCTGAAGCCCATCAGGTGCTCAGCCTCAACAATCTCCGGAACAAGATCACTCTACGTACTGATGGTGGTCTGCGCACGGGCCGTGACATCGTGATGGCGGCAATGCTGGGCGCGGAGGAATACGGCATCGGCACTGCGTCCTTGGTTGCAATGGGGTGTATCATGGTGCGCCAGTGCCACTCAAACACCTGCCCGGTTGGCGTTTGCACGCAGGACGAAGCCCTCCGGGACAAGTTCACAGGCACAGCGGACAAGGTCGTCAACCTGATGAGCTTCATCGCCGAAGACGTCCGCCGGATATTGGCGACACTTGGCTTGAAGTCTCTGGACGAAGCAATAGGACGTACCGACCTATTGGCGCAGGTCTCGCGCGGAGCAGCGCATCTTGACGATCTTGACCTCAACCCGCTGCTTGTCCAGGTCGATGCGAGAACGCCGGTTGTCTATGCGCCGGACCGTCGGGAACCGGTTCCAGATACGCTGGATGCACAAATTCTCCGGGATGCCGAACCTTTCTTCGAGCGCGGCGAGAAAATGCAGCTTGAATACAATGTGAAGAACACGCAGCGCGCCATCGGCGCTCGGGCGTCGTCGGAAATTGTCCGAAAGTTTGGCGAACGGTCACTTCCAGAGGGGCGGCTTCACGTTCGGCTGGAAGGCTCAGCAGGGCAGTCGCTGGGTGCCTTTGCTGCGCAAGGGCTCATGCTGGAGGTGACAGGCGATTCGAATGACTATGTCGGCAAGGGGCTGTCTGGAGCGACGATTATTGTGAAGCCGTCGCCGCATGATCGATTTGAGGCTGCGGCCAATACGGTCATCGGCAACACGTGCTTGTACGGCGCAACGGGTGGCCGTCTTTATGCCGCCGGGCAGGCCGGTGTCCGGTTTGCCGTTCGAAACTCGGGCGCGGAGGCCGTTGTGGAAGGGTGCGGTGCGAATGGTTGCGAATACATGACCGGTGGCCGCGTTGCCGTGCTCGGACGTGTGGGAGACAATTTCGGGGCAGGTATGACCGGCGGGCTCGCATTTGTGTGGGATCCGTATGGCCAGTTCGACAAGGTCGCAAATCCCGATGCGATCGGATGGCAACCGCTTGTGACGCTTCCTGAGGCCCATGTTCAAAAATTTAGGGATATGCTGGAGCTACACCTCGAACGCACTGGCAGCCGCCGCGCGGCTGACCTCCTCGATGACTGGGATCAAACGCTGCGTGAAACGCTCGCAGTCGTGCCTAAGGAAATCGCTGACCGAATTCTCGAGGCTGGGGAAGCAGCGGCCTAGCGGATATATGCTCGTCCAGTGTTTGCGTTAATGCAAAGTGCTGCATCCTTGCCATATCCACAGATTGGCAGTCATTCTACCCTAGGGTTGCAACCGAATGCCGTTCGAGCCGTTCCTATCTAGCCGGAACGCCGTTTGCACGGGGTCTGTGTTGTTACCCGGTAGAAGACCGAGATGGTTCGTTTCCTTGTCCTGAGCTGCGTCACACTGATCGCCGGATTGGCGCATGCAGACCCAGTCCGCGTGATCAGTGACACAGGGAACGCCGACCTCGTTGCCGCCGTCGAACAGGCGGTCGCCTCTGACGCAGATACGGATACGGTTTTCAAGGCGAGGCGTGTCGCGCGGCGCAGCGCTGAAACGGCACGGGCTTATCTGAATTCAGAAGGCTATTTCGACCCTGATATCAGTCATGCGGTCGAAGCCGGACCGCCCATTCGGCCCCTTATTCGTGTCGAGCCCGGTCCGCGTTTCACCTATGGTCAGCTCGAGATCAGCCTCGGTAATTCAGCGCTATCGGACGACGACAAGGCTATCCTAAACGCCGCCCTGTCACTGCAACCTGGCCAGATAGTAAAACCGGGAGATGTGGTTGCCCAAGAAGCAGGGTTGCTGAGCACACTCCGCCGCCTTGGCTATGCAGACGCCAAGGTTCGTGACCGCCGCGTGATTGGCGACAGGGATGCTGCAACACTGGACATTACCTACAGGCTCACACCCGGTCCGCGCATTCGGTTTGGTGCTGTTCGCTTCGATGAAGGTGTACGCACCCGCCGGCCCTATCTGGAGCGTCTGAACCCGCTGGAAGAAGGTGCGCTCTATACTCCAGGTGATTTGCGCGATTTCAATCGGCGGCTTGGGGGAACGCGGTTGTACCGGATTGCGACAGCGCGGCTGGATCCAGATAGCGCAGGGGCTAACGATGCCGATGACGAAGTTCGCGATGTGATCGTCACCCTGGAAGAGCGCGAACGATACTCGCTGACCGCCGGAGCAAGCTTTTCAACTGGCGAAGGGCTAGGTCTGACGGGAGGTCTTGTCCGGCGTAACGCCACTCGCCGCGGTGACATCGCCAGTGTGACAGCGGTTGTCGCTGAACAGCAGCGTGCTTTTCGCCTCGATTGGCGAATTCCAAACGCGTTCGCCTACGACCGGGGGCTCGATTTCTCGGCTGAGCTCTCAAATGAAGAGACCGACGCTTTCGACCGGGATGCATTGACTGTGGCCGGGGCTTACGAGGTCAAACGCAGCGAACGGTTCGCTTATTCCTTTGGCGCCGCTGGCGAGTTCACAACAGAGGAAGACGCTTTTGGTCAGCGGGACGCGCAGATCCTGAGCGTCTCTGCCGCCGCACGACTTGATCGCTCCGACGATGTTCTTGATCCGCGCAACGGTTGGCGACTGGATGGTCGTGTCGAGCCGGCGATTGCCATTGGAGACAGTGAAACTCAGTTCTTCACCGCGACAGCGCAGGCCAGCGCCTATCGACCTGTCGTCTCAGAGCGGCTGATCGCAGCCGTTCGAGCGAGAGGGGGCGTTGTAGTTGGTGCAGATGTGGAGGTTTTGCCCGTTAGCCGAAGGTTCTTCGCTGGCGGCGGCGGTAGCGCGCGGGGCTTTGAGTATCAATCCATAGGTCCTGAGCGCGAGGATGGCACACCAGAGGGGGGGCGCGGCCTGGTAGAGTTTTCCGCTGAATTGCGCTGGCAGACTAAAGGCGCACTCGGCTATGTCGCATTTGTCGACGCCGCTTCGGTATCATCGGACGCTGACCTGAAAATCGCCGAGCCGAGATACGGCGTCGGAGTAGGGGTTCGATACAAGACGACGGTTGGCCCCATCCGTTTCGATATTGCCACACCGCTCGATCGACGGGACGGAGAGGATCCGCTCCACATTTACGTCAGCATCGGCCAGGCGTTTTAGATGGCAAATCAGTTTGTCTTTCCATCGCGCCGGACGTTGGCTTGGATTGCTGCGTCACTGTTGGCCCTTCTCGTCATTGGACTCTTGGCAGTGCGTTGGTTCGCCGCCAGCGGCCCAGGGCGAGGGTTCGCGGAAGCGCGTATAGAGGCGCTATCGATCTCAGGACAAACGATTCAGATCGAGGGGCTCGGCGGTGATCTGTTCGGAACGATGAACCTTAAGCAGCTCGAAGTGTCCGATAAAGACGGCGTTTGGTTGACGGCAGACCGGGTTCGTCTCGATTGGTCGCCATCTGCGCTCATTGGGGGGACGCTGCGCATAAGGACCCTTGCGGCGGAGACTGTGTCTATTGAACGTCAGCCGACCCTTGAGCCAGCATCATCGAGCGCCGAGAGAGAGTCAGGCGGCGGATTCCTAAAAGGCTATGTCCTCGATCAGATCGAGTTGAGTGAAATACAGCTTGCTGAGTCTGTGGCTGGACCAGCCATGAGATACACGCTGACAGGGCGCGGGCAGTACTCCGGCGATGCTGGTAGCGTTGCTGTCAACCTTGCGCCTCTTGATCCGTTTGGCGACCGCCTCGTGGCCGCGATGTCATGGTCGCCGCGAGAGGCGCTGGAGGGTGCCGTCGATCTGTCAGGTGAGCCCGGAGGGTTATTGTCGGAACTTCTCCGCGTGCAGGGCCGCGAGAGTATATCTGCGCGCCTGGATGCGTCCCAGACGAGCGACGGCTGGCGGTTAACCAGTGCAGGCTTAATCGGAGAGACGCAGTGGTTCGATGTTAATGGGCGCAAGTCTGGCAGCACTGTCGATTTGTCCGGAACGATCGACCTTCGAGGCTCAGCGTATTCAGCCGTTGCCGCCGATCGATTTGGCTCGTCCTTGCGCTTTGAGGCAGCGTCAGAGCTTGGGGGCGCTAAGCAACCCATCGACATCTCGGTCTTTACAGACGCTGGCGAGCTTTCACTATCAGCTGAACTCACCGAAACAGCTGATGGGCGGACCGCCGACCCGCTCCGGATTCGGCTTTCTGATCTGGATGCTACACGACTGAGTGGCATCCAGGACCTGACTGTCCAGACGATCACGCTAAACGGTGTCGTGGTTCAGACGGGCAGCGATATCAACTTCGATGGCGAAGCTCGTACGCAGCGACTTGATTACGCCGACTATGCAATAGCGGCTCCTGTCATCGACGGCGGGGTTAGCTGGACGAGTGGGCGGTTCGCAACCGACCTGACGCTTGCCGCTCAGTTTGTGCAAGGTGTTCCGGAGCTGAAAGATGCAGAGGTCGGTGCAAGTCTCACAGCACAATACAACGCCGCTTCCCGGCGGGTGCAGCTGGGTCAATTGGACGTCATAGCTGGCTCGCTCGGCTTTTCGGCAGAGGGGACGCTTTCGGCGGACGGTTCCGCTGAACTGGTAGGCCAATTCACTGCTCAGGACATGGATGGCCTGCCGGCCCATGGACGCGGGTCGTGGGCCTTGGACCGGGCAACCAGCGGAGCAATGACACTCACCTCCAACGCAGACGTGCATTTCTCAGGTGGTAGTGCAGCGGTTGGCGACCTGCTTGGCTCGCCAGTCCAACTCGACATCAAAGTCCAACAGACAGAGCAGGGCGTCTTCGAAATTCAGCCCGCCTCACTCGTGGCCCCCAAAGGACGCGTGGATGTTACGGGCACGCGCACAGACTCGTCGATAGATCTGGCGGCGCGCCTGCAAATGGCAGCCGGGCAGTCGGCTGGTGTGTCGTTCGGCCCGGTCACCGCGGATTTAGACGTGTCGGGAACTCTGGAGCAGCCTTTGTTGGCACTTACCGCCGCAACGGTGTTTGTGGAAACCGGTGGGCGGAGGTTGGATTATCTGAATGTCGAGACGCGGCTCACCCCGCAAAATGGTATTTCTGGTCCGGTCTCCTTCAGCGCTGCCTATAACGGCGATCCGATCGAAATTGACGCTATCGCCGCCCTCGGCGGTTCGTCTTGGCGGTTGGATGAAGTGATCGCCCAATTCTCGGACTATCGCTTGACCGGTCTCCTCAGCGGCGAAAATGCGGATCCTGAAGCCGCGTTCGCAGCGCTTACAGTGTCGACGGCGTCTGACACGGAAATGTCTGATCTAAGCGGAAAGATTGACCTGTCTGCTGGCACGCTCAATGCGACAATTGACCTGTCAAATGCCGAATGGCGGGACCTGCGCGTCCGAAACGCGGAACTCGAAATTGACGGACGCTGGCACGCATTTGCCGTGAGCGGTCAGATGGACGCCGTTGCGACGGTTGCGGGTCTTGAGTCAGCATTGACGACAACACAGAGCGCTGAGGTCAATCTGGAGACTCAGCGTGCAACACTTGTGGTGGATACAGACTGGGGCGGATCGACAATAGAAACGTTGTCGCCGCTGGAAATAGCATGGGGAGACCAATTGGCGCTTAAGGCGCGCTTGGCGCTCTTTGGCGGCGTTTCCGATCTCGATTTCACAGGTCGTCCGGCGGAGCTCGATGGGGCTTTACTCATCACCGATGTCAATCTGTCGGAGCTGGCGGTACGGTTTGGCCGCCCTGCGATAGAGGGACAGTTCGATGCTGCGTTTGAGATTGACACCGAGGGTGACGCGATCCTTGCTGACGGTGAGATGAATTTGGTTGGCCTGTCGCGAGGCGGACCGAATGATCCAGTGGCCAATGTTGCTGTAACTGCAAGTCTTCAACAGGACGCTCTGCGCGCGCGCGTCCGTGCCACCGATGGCGATGATAGTCTTGACCTGAACGGGACTTTTGAAGCGCCCGTAAGCTCATCCGTTTCCGGCCTAAGCATTGGATTCGTGGAAAATGCGCCTGCTCGTCTCGCGATCATCGGTGGCGGTGTTATTGCACCCCTCTGGTCCTTGATTGCACCACCGGATTTGAGAGCTGAAGGGACAGTCGATGTCGACCTGACGGGTTCGGGGCCGGTGCGCGATCTGTTTCCGAAGGGCGACGTCCGCCTGATCGATGGCGTGTTCGAAGACGGGCAGACGGGCGTCTTGCTCAAAGACATTACCTTGAGTGCTCAACTGGACCGGGAGGCTCTGAAGGTCGACGCGCTCTCCGCGTCCGG
>JBCBWQ010000134.1:0-7333 GCA_039817025.1 Pseudomonadota bacterium
GCCGCGATGGGGTGATTTCCACACGCTAGCGTGTGGAAATCACCCCATCGCGGCGGCAACGAAAAACGCCGCAACCAGAAGCGCACCTGCAATCACGTTCGATTTGAAGACCGCCAGCGCCACCCGCACGCCGCCGGATCGCAGGCGGTGAGTCTGGACAATTCCATGCCCAAGGAAAGCCATCGCGCCAATGGCTCCGATCGTCTCAAACCCGGCAAGAACACAAGCCAGCGCGACAATCGCTGCGGCGAGCATATGAAACACGAATGCGCCAAGCACCGCATGATCGCCGAACAACCGTGCTGTGGATTTCACGCCCATCAGCGCGTCATCGTCGACATCCTGCAGGGCATAAATCGTGTCATAGGCAATCGTCCAGAGCGCGAGCCCCAGATAAAAAACAATCGCTTGTCCACTGACGCTCGCCGCCGTCGAGGCACCAACAAGGACGCCCCAATTGAAGGTCATGCCGAGCCATGCCTGCGGCCACCAGGTCAACCGTTTCATGAATGGGTACAGCGCAACCAGCGGCAGCGCGAACAAGGCGGTAATCTTGGCATCGAGTGGCAAAAGCAGCCACACCAGCGACGCCGCCAAAAGTTGGATCCCAAGGAACAGCCACGCTTCCTGCACCGTCACCTCGCCAGACGGTATAGGCCGCGCCGCCGTGCGGGCGACGCCGGCGTCAATGTCCCGGTCGCTGATATCGTTCCAGGTGCAGCCCGCTCCGCGCATCGCCACAGCGCCGATCGCAAACAGGACCGCCCACCAGGGATCATGCCAGGACAGCCCATCGCCCATCGCCCGGGTGAAAAACAGCCCCATCAGACAGGGCAGCAGCAGCAACCAGATACCAACGGGCCGGTCGAGCCGGGCGAGCGCTGCATAGGGGCGCAGGCCGTCGGGCAGGCCCTTCAGCCAGACGGGCAGGGCGCTGTCCGGTGTGGCGGCGGGCGACGCTGGATTCTCCGCGTCAGTCCTTGGCATTTCATCGTCCATGGACCTGCTATATCCCGGGCAAGCCGTTTGACCAGCCTTCAGGAGGTATTCCCAATGAGCGCAACGCCGCGCCTGTTCGTTACGCATGACCTCTTACAGGGCGCTCAAATCCCTATGACAGACGAACAGGGCAACTACTTGCTTCGCGTTCTGCGGCTCGGGGAGGGGGCAGCGCTACGACTATTCAATGGCCGCGATGGGGAATGGACGGCCGCACTGCACCCTGAGGGGAAGCGCGCGGCGGTTGCCGTGCTCGGGCAGCAAATGCGTGCGCAGCCGGCACACGTAACCGATCTTGAGCTCTGGTTCGCGCCAGTGAAAAAGGCTCGGACCGACTTCATTGTTGAAAAAGCCACAGAACTCGGCGTCCATCGCATTCGCCCGGTCCTAACGGGACGAACACACTCTGAACGCGTGCGAATCGACCGCTTCGAAAAGATCGCACTGGAAGCGGCGGAACAGACCGAGCGCCTCGATTTGCCCGTCATTGAAGACCCCTTGCGGCTGGAAGACGCCTTGCAGCGGATTGAGCCCAATCGATCGCTCTATTTCTGCGACGAAGCTGGCGATGACGGCTCTGCGCCATGGGGCGGCAAAGCAGGACGGGCCCCTCCATTCGCGCTGGCGCTTGCCGGTGCTGCGCCTGGCCCTGCTGCGATCCTCATTGGCCCCGAAGGCGGCTTCACACCAGATGAACGCGCCGCGCTTCGAGGGCATGCACAGGTTCATCCCGTCGGGCTTGGCCCGCGCATTCTCCGGGCAGAGACCGCGGTCGCGGCCGCGCTGGCCGTTTGGCAATCGCAGGTTGGCGACTGGCGCTAACGCCCCTATGTGCAGCGCAAGTTGCGGCGCAAGGCCGCTTTGGGGAGGCCCCACGCCATGACCACGCCCACTGCGGATATCGACGAAACCGCCCCGCGTATCGCTGACAAGCGCGAACTGGCTGCGTGGCTGGAAGCCGGGAGCAAACCCAAGACAGACTGGCGCATCGGCACCGAGCACGAAAAATTCGGCTTCATCCGCGATGGACTCAAACCCTTGCCTTACGATGGCGACGTCTCTGTTCGCGCCGTGCTGGAGGGCCTGCGTGACCGGTTTGGCTGGACGCCAATCGAGGAATCCGGATCGCTCATTGGACTCAAGAAGAATGGAGCCAGTGTCAGCCTCGAGCCTGGCGGTCAGTTTGAGCTGTCCGGTGCGCCGCTAGAGCACATCCACCAGACCTGTAACGAAGTTGGCGAACACCTCGCTGAAGTGCGCGAGATTGCAGACCCGCTCGGCATTGCCTTCCTTGGCCTCGGCGCAAGCCCGAAATGGAGCCTGCCGGATACGCCCATCATGCCCAAGGGCCGCTACAAGATCATGATGGCCTACATGCAGACGGTCGGGCGGCTTGGCCTGCAGATGATGCTACGCACCTGCACCGTGCAGACCAATCTCGACTTCTCTTCAGAAGCGGACATGGTCAAGAAGTTCCGCACCTCCCTTGCGCTGCAACCGCTCGGCACAGCGCTGTTCGCGAACTCGCCTTTCATTGATGGTCGGCCCAATGGCTTCCTGAGTTACCGCGCGCAGATCTGGACCGATACGGATCCTGATCGCACCGGCATGCTACCCTTTGTTTTCGAGGATGGCTTCGGCTTTGAGCGCTATGTCGACTATGCGCTGGATGTGCCGATGTATTTCGTTCGCCGAAAGGGCACCTATTTAGACGCCTCAGGCCTGAGCTTCCGCGACTTCATGGACGGCAAGCTGGAGATCCTGCCGGGGGAACGCCCGGCCATTGACGACTGGGCTGACCATTTGTCGACGATCTTTCCGGAAGTCCGCCTGAAGCGTTTCCTTGAAATGCGCGGCTCCGATTCCGGGCCTTGGAGCCGCCTGTGCGCATTCTCTGCGTTCTGGACTGGGCTCTTGTACGATGACGCAGCGCTGGAAGCCGCCTGGGATCTGGTTAAGACCTGGACGGCACCAGAGCGCGAGGCCGTGCGCCAAGGCGCGCGGGTTCTTGGCTTGAAGACGCCGGTGCCTGGCGGTCGAGACTTGCAGGCGGTTGCAAAAGACGCCGTCGCCATCGCCCGCGACGGCCTTAAGGCGCGGGCGCAGGTCTCAGTGTCCGGTGACAATGAAACAGGGTTCCTGTCCGAACTCGAAGAAATCGCGCAGTCTGGTGTGACGCCTGCCGAGCGCCTGCTGCAGCGCTATCATGGCGAGTGGGGCGGGCGGGTGGATCCTGTCTTCGAAGCGCTGGCCTACTAGGCACGGTCTAAAAAGCGCAATGGCATTTGCACATCCCAGCTTGAGCCATGCCTTACGGCGTGGTCATCTGGGCGGCAAATCCATGCCGCCGTAGAGCGGCTGACAGGCAAAACGTCCCGGGAGCCCCCATGAACATTGTGATTCTGCTCGGAATCGTCGTCACGCTCGCAACGTGCATTCCCGTCTTCTTGCAGATGCGCAACCACCCCAAGGGGCTGCACATTCTCTTCTTCGCCGAAATGTGGGAGCGCTTCTCCTACTACGGCATGCGCGGGCTGCTGATCTTTTATCTCACCCAGCACTTCCTCTTCGACGACCGCGCGGCCCAGGCGCAATACGGCTCTTACACGGCGCTGGTTTATCTGATGCCGCTGCTCGGCGGTTTCCTCGCCGACCGGTATCTCGGCAATCGCAAGGCCATTGCGTTTGGTGCGCTCTTACTTGTCGCCGGGCACTTCACCATGGGCATCGAAGGCGAACCGGCCAAGCAATACCTCAACCAGGGCGGCACACAGTACGAGCTGACGGTGGATGGCCGCGGCAATGATCGACAGGTCTTCATCGAAACGGGCGACCAGCGTTGTGCCTTTGCGCCGCGGGCTCCGGTTGAGGGCTGCTCAGCCACCGTCAACTCGGACGGCTCGCTGGTCTTCACGGGTCTCAACGCGGACTCGGCCCTGCCCGAGACCATTCCGAACGTGGCGGATGCGCTGTCAGAGCCTGTTCGCGAAGGTCCTTACCTCGACATCTTCTTCCTGGCGCTTGCGCTTATCGTCATGGGCGTTGGTTATCTCAAAGCCAACATCTCTTCCATCGTCGGCCAACTCTATGAGGAGGGCGACCCGCGCCGCGATGGTGGCTTCACGCTCTATTACTACGGCATCAACCTCGGCTCGTTCTGGGCTGCCATTCTGTGTGGTTATCTCGGTCAGACCGTCGGCTGGTGGGCCGGTTTTGGCCTCGCCGGGGTCGGTATGCTGCTGGGGTGGTGTGTCTTCGTGCGCCGGCGGCTCCTCTTCTTCACGCCCGGCGAACCCCAACTGCCGGATCATGTCGGCGCGCCGCCATCTGAGGAGCGCTTGAAACAATCCGTGCTCGGGCCCGTAAACTTTGAGATGTCGCTGTATCTTGTTGGCATCGTCGGCGTGCTTGCCATCTGGTTCATCATCCAGAGTCCGGCGCTGACCGGTACCATGTTGATCGCCGGCCTGGTCGTCTTCGGCGGTTATATGGCCTGGTACATGGTGACGAAGTGCAACCTGCAGGAAGTGCAGGAGCTGATCCTTGCGCTTCTGTTGATCACCATGTCGGTCGTGTTCTGGTCGCTGTTCGAGCAGGCGGGGTCGTCGCTCAACCAGTTTGCGGACCGGTCCACGCAGCTGCCGAGCGGCGACGCCGGCCCGGTCGATATGACCGTTACGGCATCGCAGATCCAGAGCTTCAACGCTGGCTTCATCCTGATCTTCGCGCCAATCTTCGCCGCCCTCTGGGCGTTCCTCGGCAAGATCGGCAAGGACCCGAACACCCCGTTGAAGTTCGCGCTTGCATTGATTCAGGTCGGACTCGGCTTCTGGCTGCTCGTCTGGGGCGTCGGCTATGCCGATGACAGCTACCGGGTGCCACTGGTTTTCCTTGCGGGCGCTTACCTTTTGCACACGACTGGCGAGCTGTGTTTATCGCCGGTTGGCCTCTCGATGATTACCAAACTCTCGCCCGGTGCCGTGGTCAGCTTCATGATGGCCGGTTGGTTCCTGTCCTCGGCCTTCTCCCAATACATCGGCGGCATCATTGCGCAGTTTACCGCAACAGACACGGTAGCAGGGCAGGTGCTTGATCCTGAGGCGGCGCTGCAGACCTACAGCACTGTTTTCTGGCAACTTGGACTCGTCTCCATCGTCCTCGGTGTCATCCTTGGCGCGACCAGCTTCTGGCTGAAGCGCCTCGGGCACGGAAAGGCCGGTGAGCTGGGGCATATGGCCATTGACGCCTCAGGTCCGGCGCTGGAGCGGGATAAGGCGATCTAGCGCCGATAGGACGACCTTGCGACATGGTTAATGGCGGTAAGGGAATTTCCTACAGCTCTTGAGAGTTCCGAAACTTCGGTTTGATAGAAGGCCTCCATCGCTGACCACGCCAATAAAAGGCGGGCAGCTGCAAGACCTGCTGATGGAGACCAAATCAATGAACCTGAAGAAGCTTCTCATGGCTTCGGCCGCCGTTGCTACGGCGTTCGCTGCCGGTGCACCCGCACAAGCTAAAATCGTAGACAACCCACACTTCAAAGTGCTGGGCATTGTCATCGTCTGGGGCGGCGACTCCGGCGGAAACGCTGTCGTTGGCGATTTCATCATCGACGATGACACAAGCGGCGCGGCTGCCGACACCGACCTGATCGCCGGTGACGTCAACGCCGTTGTGACCGGCGCTCTGACCCCGTTGGCCGACTCTGAAGGCTCTGCCTTCTCGAAAGACGGCACACCGTCTGTCTTTCTTGACGGCGACGATGGCATCCTCGACGCCACGGACACGCTCACCGCGCTCACCGTTGATGACACCATCATCGGTACGCAGCCAGAGTACACCTCGCACTTCTTCGTCGCATCGAACACTGCGTTCAACATCGACGCTGAAACAACGGCTACGACCGAAGATGGCTTCACGCTGGCCGACATCGGCTACGAGCTCGACGTGACGGTTTCCGGCACGCAGGACACGCAAGCCTTTGGTGGGGCAGCTCAAACCCCGGCAGATGCCAACAGCTTCGACTCGGCTCCGGCTGACCTCGAAGGCATGGAAGTTGGCGGCGCTGGTGCCCAAACCGTGTTCGCAGGTGCTGCTCGCACGGCAAGCTCTGCTGGCACGATCGCTGCCCAGTCGGTTCGCTTCGACGCAACTTACACGCTCGGCACGGACACCGTTTACGGTCTCCACTCCGGTGCCGGCGAAGTTGAAGCAACGGTCGAGTATACGGTCTACGTGCCGTAGGTCTCCTTCGACCCCTTCAGCCAGGCTGAACAGATGCCGCCCGGATGCTTCGCGTCCGGGCGGTTTCCGTCTGTAAACGGCGCAGTAACCGTTCAGGCCCATGACAGAGGAAACACAAAAGATTGCCGGAGACTGCATGATGTTTACTCGCAAACCTGTGCGTGCTGCCCTTGCTGCATTGCTGGCCCTGACAGCGGCTCCGGCCGCACTTGGCTTTGGCATAGGCTTGCAGCCAACGACGGTTGAAATGGACTTTGAGCCCGGCGATCGCCGCCGGCAGGTCGTAAACATCGCAAACGTGCATACGGAAAAGACCATTTCTCTGACGCTGGGCCTTGCGGATTGGTCGCTGAATGATGCGGGCCAGATCCGGCTGTCGCCGCCGGGCGAGACCGAGAACTCAGCGTCTGAATGGGTGCGATTCAGCCCAGCCTTCGTGACGCTCAAGCCCGGTGAATCCGAGCAGATTACCGTAGACATGTCGACGCCGGTTCGCTTGCAACGCTCCGGCGACTTCCGTTTTGCGCTCCTTGCCTCGACCATCCTTCCCGAAGAGCGGGGCGGTGGGTCTGGCGTTTGGAAGAAGTATCAACTCGCGTCGCTGTTTTACCTCACTGCACCTGGGTCGGAGAGTAAGCCGGAAGTTGTGAACTCTTCGATATCGGTAGATGAGACCGGGCGACCTGTCGTTGGTGTGCGAATCGAAAATCAGGGTAATTCCCACGCGCGCCTCGAAGGCCAGATTGAAGTGCAATCCGGTGAGGGTGAGGCGTCCGTCCTGCCGATTGGAAATCTTGTCGTACTGGATGGTGGTGCACGCAACTATGTCGTGCCGCTCGAAAGTGCCGCGAGCGACGATGTTGAGATCAAGGTGGAGCTGACGAATATCCACGCCCCTCAAGCGGCAGGTGGTGTCGTTGAACTGCCAACATGGTCCTCGGCCCAGACGATCCCGGCGGCTGGCTCGCCACAAACGGAGCCGCTCAACTGATCGCGCCGCGCTGCTTCCGATACCTGGCCAGCGTCTGTGTCGCTGGCCTTGGTTGGGCAGCGCCCGCTTCAGCTTCATGGCTGGATACGGACTTCTATT
>JBCBWQ010000135.1:0-7332 GCA_039817025.1 Pseudomonadota bacterium
GTTGTAGAAGATGAAGTCTGTAACGCCGTAAAGAACTGGCTTGGTAAAATCGCCGACCAGCTATGTAGGACGGTTAATGTCACGCGCTACATCCGCGAAGCCGAAAAAGCGGCGCTGGAGGCGTTCTTGAGGGAGCGCAACTGTCTACTGGGACAAACCACGGCAGAACTTGGGCGTACGCGCGACCGCGCAAGGCAAGCTGTTCAGGACGGTTTTGAAGTTGTACGCGCGGCGCACGAAGTACGTCGCCGCGCACGTGCCACAATTATCACATTTTCGCTCGAGCAGCCTGGCGATCCTTTGCGCGGTAACTTCACAAATTGGCGCGACGGTATTACCGTCGCGCTGATTGCGTACACACGCGCGAACGCCGCAGCGATAGTCAATAGCTCTGACCCTGCTAAGCCAAGCATAACTGACCCGTTGACGGACTGGTTGATCTTCTATGGTCCGGCTTTCGTATCGGTGCCTGTCCGAGCAACAGAAAGTGCGTGTTTTGTCTATGATGGCTTCACGGAACTGCAGGAGCCTACAGATGAATTTGAGGAGTCGTTGGCGGAACTTGTGCCTCCCGCTGGGGAGTGTCCGGCGTCGCGGACAAAGTAGTCCACGGGAGGTGCACCCGACATGCGCCGTGCAAGATGCGCGTGGCCGGTATCGATGGACAGGGCGATGACATCGCTTTGGAAACTGTCGACCATCTCGCGGCGCATGGCAGGATCGACGTCAAAGATATTCTCGATCCCCAACGTGATGCCCGCCTCCGAGGCGGCCTTGACCACTGGCAGCATCACATCGTGGATACGCCCCAGTTTCTCTTCGCGGTAGTTGGGCTAGTTCAGCCGGTTCCACGCATACCAGCGGGTGTAGGGCGAGTGCAGCACCATCTGGCGCGCGCCAATGCGATCCGCGGCCTGCAGCGCCTTGAGAAAGCGCGCGGTGATGAGGGCGCGCAGCTCGGGGTCCTTGTTGTCCATGTCCAGCCCTGCATAGGGTCCGTGCACGCCGTGGCGGCCCTGGAACCCGTCAAGTGCTGCTTTTGCGGCGGCGATCCGGTCCTCGAACTCGGTCGTCAGGTCCACATGGCGGCTGAAGCCCTGAAGCTCCAGATCGCGGTCCGCGTCAAAAAGCCAGTCGCGGTGATCTGCGATCTCGTGCGGGGCGAGGCAGGCGTCGATCTTGAGCGGGGTCATGGGGTGGGCTCCTTGTGCAGGTCCGGGCCGCGCGCCGGGTTCAATTTTTGCACTGCGCACGGTAGGCGCAGCGCCCTGCGACCCACGTGCCCTGCACGGCCAGTGTGTGCCCAGACGGCCAATCGACGAGGACCAGATCGGCGCGTTTGCCCACCTTGATCTCCCCCCGATCCGCCAGCCCCATGGCGCGGGTCGAACCCGATGAGATCAAGGACCAAAGCGCCGAGCGGTCTGCCCGTTTTTTGCGGTCCAGACGGTCGATGGCGGCCAGCATCGGGGGGTAGTAGTAGTCTGAGGCGAGCATGTCGCAGAGCCCGGCCTCAACCATGTCTGCCGCCCCGAGCGAGCCGATATCGCTGCCGCCGCGCACCGCATTGGGCGCGCCAAAGATGATCATGTCCCCGTTTTTCTGCGCCGCCTCGACCGGACCCATCGACATGGGGAATTCCGATGTCGTGGCGCCAAGGTCATGGTAGAACGCCCGCGTTTCGGCTTGGGTGTCGTCATGGCTGAGCATCGGGATGCCCTTTGCGCGTGCTTTGGCCGCGACGCCCCGCATTGTTTCAACGACCTGCGAACGCCTGTCCCAAACCTGATGCACCAGTGTCTTGTGATCCTCGTAGTCAAGGCCCGAGCGTTCCGTGTGCTTGCGATAGCACTGCGCGAAGAGGTCCGCATCGTTCAGGTCCATCACGGCAAATTCGGGGCTGTGCTCAAACGCGCGTTCCTGGATCGGGGTGCATTTACTGCGCATCGCCATCGACAGATGGTCGTTGAACACCAGTGCCGGCTTGAGATCGGCCTCCATCGCCCAGTCCAGCGTCTAGAGCGCCTCAACCGCGAAGGTTTCTCATCGCAGCTGTATCCGGTTTTCGACCGTGAGGCGCGGGGCGAGATCGCGGATCGCCTGCATCATGGCGCGGCCGCTGGGACGCTGCGCAGGCCCGGCTCATAGCTGAGCGTGATCGAGTGAGAAGTCGTCCCGATCTCGTTCGCCGCCAACTGGCGGTCGGTTTCCAGCACCGCCGTCTCCATCGGGAAAAACACGCCGGGGCGCGGCATCACCTGCCGCTCAAACGCGTCGCCATGCACGTCGATCTCGTGGCCCCGAACGGCGCCGCCGATCTCGACGATTGCGCCGTCGTCCACGGTCACCGTGGTCTGCGCAATCTCGCCGGGCAGATAGACATCCGCCCCCACAAATGTCTGCATCATGCCTTGCGTTCCAGAATGAGGTGCCAGTGCCACGAGCCGGGGTTTTCGTGCTCGCGGTCTTCCATCCACATCACTTCAAACCCCTGAAACAGAGCCAACATTTCAACTGCACTGCAATAGTAATGCGGGTGGCGCTTGTCCGAGCGGTCCTCGTCAAAGACCCACGTATTGCTCGAAATCTCGCGCGGGCCCTTCAGCTTTTCGCGGTCGATCCACAGGCGGCGTTTGGACAGCATCGTCAACAGCACGGTGCCGCCCGGTTTCAACACGCGCCGCATGTGCCCGATGGTGTTCAGCAACACGGTTTCATCTCCGTGATAGATCACGTTCCAGGTGACGATATGATCAAAGGATGCATCCTCAAAAGGCAGCGCATCCATGCGGCCCTGCATGGTGGCAATGTCCGGGTTTTTTGCCGTTATGGCGGCCAGCCCGTCGGGCGCCGCATCGAACGCCGTGACCCCAAAGCCGGACTGCGCCAACGCCAGCGCATGTCGCCCCACGCCCGCACCCAGATCGAGCACCTTTGCACCGGGTTGCAGCGTCTTGGCCCAGCGGAACACGTCCTCTTCCGGCGTCAGCCATTTCTCGGCCACATCACCGGCCCAATGGGCATTCCAGTGCTCGTCCGCGGTATCGGTCTTCAGTCTTTGGTTCAACGTTGCTCTCCGATGATCTTGGTGCGGGCCCAGCCCGAGAGTTGTTCGATGGCGATGACGATCACGGCGATCATAAGGATCACGGTCATCGCCGTTGGATAGTCGAATAGGTCGAAGCCGACCTTCAACTCGATCCCGATCCCACCCGCGCCCACAAGGCCCAGGATGGTGGACGAGCGCACCGCCTTTTCGAGCGCATAGAGCGAGGTTGAGATAAAGGCGGGCGTGGCGGCAGGCACCGTGGCGCAGGCCACGACGTCGATCTTGCGCGCACCCGTGGCGGACAGGCTTTCGGCTGGTCCCTTGTCTGCGGCCTCCATATCGTCGGCAAAGAAACGGCCGCAAAATCCGATGGTGTCGATGGCGATAGCCAGCATGCCCGCGAACGGGCCGAGGCCGACGGCGACGACAAAGACCAAAGCCCAAGCGATGTCGGGCACCGCGCGGATAAAGCCCAGGATCGTGCGCACTACCTGACTGATCCACGGCCCAAAGATCAGATTCCGCGCTGCAAGCAGTGCAATTGGAACAGACAGAATGACCCCGATCACCGCACCCGCCAATGCGATCTGCAGGGTTTCGAGCATCTTCCAGCCCAGGCGGGCAAGCACGGACGGTTCCAGGTTTGGCGGAAAGGCGCGCGACAGAAAATCCGCAAAACGCGGCGGGGACGAAATCACCTTTTCGATGGAAAACCCCGCCCCGGCAAAGGACCACAGGATGATCACCACCGCCGCGGCATAGCTAAGAAATGCGAAAGCCGAGGGCCTGTCGTAGCGGGCAGGAGGTGCGATGTCAGTCATAAAGACCCCTCAAGCCTTCCGCACTCAGGCCCGCGGCCCGCGCGTCGAGCTTCATCTGTCCGTCGGCAAGGCCCAGAACACGGTCACCATACCGCAGCGCATGTTCGATGTTGTGCGAGATGAACACGACCGTCACACCTCCTTGCCCGGCGAGGTCAAAGAACAGATCCATCACATCCTCGCCCGCTGCCGGATCGAGAGAGGCCGTCGGCTCATCCGCGATCAGGATTTTGGGCTTTCCGACCAGAGCGCGGGCAATCGCCACACGCTGTGACTGCCCACCTGACAACCGGTCAGCGCGGCGGGTGGCAAGATGAGCAAGCCCCACCTTTTCCAAAGCGGCCATCGCGGCGCCGCGCGAGGCGGCGGGGGCCAGGATCTGGGTCCAATGCCGGATGCCGGGGCGTTGCCCCAGCAGCCCTTGCACTACGTTGGACAGCACCGAAATGCGCGGCACAAGGTTGTGCTTTTGGGACACAAGCCCCATCTGCGCGCGCATCGCCCGCAATTGGGCACTGGACGCGGCACCTACCTCCGTCCCCAGCACATTGATGTTCCCCTCATCTGCCGGGATCAGGCCGAGAAGGCAGCGCAGTAGCGTGGACTTTCCCGTCCCATTCGCACCGACGATGGCGACCGCCTCGCCCCGGGACAGGCCAAAGGACACATCCCGAAAAATCGGCGTCTCACCAAAGCTCTTGGCCAGACCTGCGACACGCAGGTCAACAGGAAGAACCGGGGCAGGTGTCTCCGCCCCGGTCCGCACTGGCACGTCACGCGCCAGCGATGCGGTCACTAGATCAGTCACCGATGAAGTTGTCGAACTGAGGGAACCCTGCGTTCGAGTACATCGAGCGCACGTAGTCATAGGCGCTGTCCTCGATCTCAACGAGGTCCATGCCGACATATTTGTCGTTCTCCTCATGCGCAGTGATGCCCGCTATGATGCTGTCCTTGTTGGAGATGATTGCATCCTGCACCCGGGCCGCCGCATCGCTGGGCACATGCGCGCCCACCATGATCATGTCGTTGGGCAGATCGCCCGAACGCGCCAGGATCTTGAAGAAGCCGTAAGGCAGGTCAGTTTCCTTGTTGCGCACGTTCAGCCAGGACCCGGCATTTGACCCAAGCGCATCCACATCACCGGCCTTGAGCGCCTCATGTGCGATGTTGCGACTGGTATGCGTCTTTTCGATGTCGTTGACGGGGTCGAGGCCATAGTCGGCCAGAACCTGCATCGGGCAGAGCATGTTCGATGTCGAGCCGATGTCACCAAAGGCAACCGTCTTGCCCTTGAGATCGGCGACGGTGTTGATGCCGCTGTCCGCGCGCACCACGATGGCGCAGTGATAGTCCGGGCGGCCAAGACCGACGATGGGTGTCGCGTTGGTCAGCTTGTTGATCACCACGTATTCCGCAGGGCCCGAGACGACGAAATCAACCGTCTCGCCGCGCAGGGCTTCGGCCGCTGCGGTCCGCGAGTTCACGGCGAAGAATTCAAAGCTGTCGCCTGTTGCGGCTTCGAGCGCATCCTTGAACGGACCCCACTCAAGCTGAAGGCGTTCCATGCCTTCCACGTCGGTCACAGCAATTTTCCAGTCATCGGCCTGAGCGGCAACTGCGGTCGCGAGAGCCAAGGCGGCACTGGCAAGGATCGAACGAATTTTCATGGTGATTCCCCCTGATTGAAATTCATCCGAATGATTCAGTGGAAACGAAACGGTGGCGTGACACCTCGATGACGTTCTCGTTGCAATACCAAGCCGCAACAGTAAGCGCGTGAGCGAGGTGTCTCGGTACAGCGCGTTTTCAGCTGCAGCGAATGGCGTGTGTGGAAAGCTCCTGCATAGCAAGACCTTTTTGAAGCTAATTTGGCACTGGTCAGAAGCAGACGTGTGTCCGGCCTGTTTGCGCAGCACACGCGGCTGCTGGCCTTGATGGTTTCCGCGACCAAGTCCCATACGGGTCTTTCGGACAACCTGTGTCCCTGACATTCGACGGGGTGTCTTGGCTGGCGGGCTGACTGTGCCCCATCATCTCATTCGTCTTGCTGTCTCTGTAGTTCTATTCCTTCACTTCAAGCGTGTTGCGGGCGGTAATACTCGTTCCTGGTCAACACGGCCCAAACAATCCGCGCCGTCTTATTGGCCATTGCCACTGTCGCAAGTCGAGTCGGTTTGCGCTCGAGCAATCCGATGGCCCAAGGATCGACCCGGTCTGGATTGACCTTCATTTGCTTCAATCGTGCGGTCATTCCTGTGACAAGAAGACGCCTCAGATAACGATCACCCATCTTAGAGATACGTCCCAATCGTTCCTTGCCGCCACTGGATCGATTGAGCGGCGTCAGCCCGAGCCACGCCGCAAATTCGCGGCCATTTTTGAACTGCTGTGCATCGCCAATGGTCGCTGCGATCGCTGACGCCGTCACTGGGCCGACGCCCGGTATGGTTCGAAGCAGCGCCACACGCGAATCCTGCTTTGCCTGAAGGCGCATGCGCATCTCGTACCATCGGATCCGCAGATGAAGTGCGACGAGCTGATTGCTGAGGTTGGCCAATACGTCGACTGCAACTTCGGGAATTGTCGGACGGTCACCGTCCAGTACGCCCTTGGCGAACTTCACAGCGCTTCCGATCCCTTGGGCGATCACAATACCGAACTCGGCCAAAAGGCCTCGTAGCATGTTTCCTAGTTGTGTCCGTTGGCGAACAATCAGATCACGCGCACGGTGCAAGAAGAGGACACCCTGCTGCTCTTCCGACTTGATCGCAACAAACCGCATCGTGGGGCGGGTCACAGCCTCGCAAATCGCCTCGGCATCGGCAGCATCGGATTTGCCGCGTTTGACATAAGGCTTCACATAGTTGGCGGGTATCAAACGAACATCGTGGCCCAGGGCGGAAAGCTGGCGCGCCCAATAATGGCTGGAGCCGCAAGCCTCCATGCCCACGAGACAAGATGGCAGATCTTTAAAGAACGCCAAAAACTGAGCGCGCCGGATCGCACGATTGAAAACGACCGCGCCGTTCTCGGCGACCCCATGAACCTGAATCACGTTCTTGGCCAAATCGACACCAACTGTTGTAACCTGCATTGGGTAGCTCCTTTCCTAGCAGTGATAGACAACTGCACTATGGCGCATTGCGACGCCTGTTGGAGCAGGAGCTATCCACCCCATCGGGTTTGACAGGCCGCACTGCAACATCAGAACGGCTTGTTCAACGAAAGCAATGGGCCGAGCGCGTCGCCTAATAGAAACCTGCTCAGAGGTACGACACTTCAGAGCTTCGCAGACATAGACGCGAAATCTCCCAGCCTGCCAAACTACCTATGATCATGACCGGGATACCCTAGTCGAAGGCTATCAGTAGCGAAAACCGCGCGGTTCTGCTACACACTTTGCTGCACAATCCGCAACACTCGGAAATCCTGCGCTCAGAAAATTCAATCACTTAAGTG
>JBCBWQ010000136.1:0-7332 GCA_039817025.1 Pseudomonadota bacterium
CCCCGGTGAAAAGCCGGGGTGGGAACCGCCCCGGCCGCCTTTGCGGGCCTGCATTGTAAAGGTGTGGGTCAGGATCGACGCGAAGGGGACGGCTGAGGCCCAGCGGGACAAGCGCGAACCTCCGCTGCGCGTGCGGACGCCTGACGTGTCAGGCCCAGCGCACAATAAATAGGACGCGTGAGGCGTCCGCACGGACAGCCCTGAGCGCCGCTCCACCGAGAGCGCAGCGAACGGGGAGCAAACAAGAATCCCCGGACGCCACCTGGCGGTCCGGATAGCGCTGCAGGAGTCGTCGCCATGGGCCGTAAACACCGCCACCGCCGCACGCCGCGCCAGCCGCGCCCTCTGACAGAAGCTGCGCTCCTGAAGGCCGCGCACAGGGCCAGACAGGATGGCGACAGCGCTGGCCTGGCCCGCGCCCTGACCGATCTCTCCCGCCTCAAACGCCTGTCAGAGCTTGCCCCGCCGTCGCCCTCTGGCCCGCCCCGCGTGCCGACCGCGGCGCTGATTGCTGCTGTGCTGGAGGGGATGGACGCGTCTGCCCCGGCCTGCCTGGTTGGGCGCGACACTCTGCCGGGTGACCGGAACCGGTGACGGCGGTCCCCCGTTGGTCTTGCATGATCGCCGGCCTTTCGCTGCGCGAGACCAATGAGGAGATCCATGATGGACTATGGTAATGTTGTATATGCGCTTGCCGGACTGACGCTGATCGGCGGTATCGTCTGGGCATCGGTGACCTACATGCGCGCCAAGGCCGCAAGTTCGCCTGACCAAGACCGCTAGGATTAAACCCTAGTCCAGAAGACCGCTCAACAGGGAGCGCCCGCCATCGAGCGTGAGCGTTGTGCCCGTTACGATCGCCGCCTGCGGGGAGCAGAGATACAGCGCCGCATCGGCGATCTCGTCCGCCAGCGCTGCCCGCCGGAGCGGTGTTCGCTGGCTGAGAAAGGGCTCAGTCGTCTCCGCCCGCGGGCGTATGGCAAGAATGGCATTTACGCGGATCGTATCCTCCGCCAGCTCCAGCGCGCTCGCCTTTACCGCTGAAAGGAGCGCGCCCTGTAGTAAGCGCTCGCTGAACTGCCCCGGCATTCCTGAAACGGCCGTGTGCGCGAGGACAAAGGTAATTGTCCCCCGCTGCCGCACCCGGGAGATGGTACCGATCTCCATGGGCTCCTGTTCACGCATCCGATCGGCCAAAAGGCGAATGCCCTGCACAGCCGCCGAAAGGGGCTTGCTGACGGTCTTCTCAAGGACGTCTTCTTTCGCGTCCGTGAGCACATCTTCGCCGGGTAAGCGCGGAATGATGACGGCATTGTCGATCCGCCCAAACGCCTCATCGGCGTCCGTGATCGCGTTACGCAATCCGAGCTTGGTGTTCAGGTCGCCATGGAACGTGGAGACATCGTCCGGAAGCGCTTCGCGTGCCTCATCGACCCTGTCATCGTCGGACCCAGCCGCTAGGACCTTGTGTCCGGCATCATGGAAGCGTCGCGCTGTGGCTTCTCCCACTTCGCGGCCAAGACCAAGAACAAGGCTAACGGGTGTTGCCATGATCAGGCGTCCGACTTCGTCGTAGCGGGCGTCGATTTTTTCGGTGCCGCAGCCTCCGGCGTCGGTATCCGGTCGCCAAGAACCGTCATTCGGTCGTTCAAGCGGTGCAGCGCCATAAGCGTTTCACTCAACAAACGAACGACCAGAAAAGCGAAAAGTGCGATCGACGCTCCGCCTATGATTTGTATGAGCGCTGCGAATGGGCGGCCGCTGAACAGCGTCCCCAAGCCTGCAAAGCCGACGAGCGCAACGAGGGCGAGCAACAGCACGCCAAGGACGAACACGCCTGCGCGAATAAGACCGGGCGATAGGGCGCGATCCTGATTGAGTAAGTCTTTCATTGGCCACTCCCTGGTCCCGAACACGGCTTTCGCCCGTCCCGGACAGGGAGGGGTCGCTAAGCCCTAATTCGTCTGCAGATTACGCAGCTCCTCCTTAATTCGGAGTTTCTGTCGTTTGAGGTCTCGCAATTGGGTGGGGTCGTGGGAGGGACGCTTCTGTTCGGTTTCAATAAGCTGGTCGAGTTTCCGGTGGCGGACAGATAGTTCGTCGATACGGCCTTGAAGCGCCATGGCGTGTCTCCTTCTTCGATCCCATTAGACGAAAGACAAGCGTGTCTTTCGCGCAACAGGTAATCATGGCGAGGCGGATTGAGTCACGTAAATTTCCAGAAATGGTGCCGGAAGCCCGCTTCTCTGCCCGCAAAACGCGCGACTGGGGCTTTGTCATCGGCCGTGCTTGACGCCTCGGCACCAACGCCTAATGTCGCGCGCTTCGCGAACTCGAGGCATATCCCATGGCGATTGCACCTTCAGGCAAGACGGTAGATGTCGCCGTTGTGATGGGAAGCCAGTCGGACTGGCCGACCCTGCAGCATGGATGCGCGCTACTGGAGCGTCTTGGAGTTTCCCATGAGGCGCGCATCGTATCGGCGCACCGTACTCCGGATCGGATGGTCGACTTTGCTAAGGGCGCACGGGCGGCTGGATTAAAGGTGATTATAGCTGGGGCAGGGGGCGCAGCGCACCTTCCGGGTATGATCGCCGCCATGACACCCCTTCCAGTGTTTGGCGTTCCTGTTCAGTCCAGGGCGCTTTCTGGCCTCGATAGCCTCTTGTCGATCGTTCAGATGCCGAAAGGGGTGCCTGTAGGCACTTTGGCGATTGGAGAGGCGGGCGCGATCAATGCTGCGCTTCTGGCTGCCTCGGTTATCGCGCTCGACAACCAGGACGTTGCCGCGGCGTTGGATGCGTATCGCGCGGAGCAGACCGATACTGTCGGGAATACGCCCGGATGAGTGCACTGCCGCCCGGATCGGTGATCGGGATGCTGGGCGGCGGTCAGCTTGGGCGCCTTATGGCGCTGGAAGCCGCACGGCTCGGCTACGATGTACACACATTCTGTCCAGAGCCTCGCAGCCCGGCCGCGCGGGTGTCGTCCGCAGAGACGGTTGCCGACTATACCAACGACGCGGCGCTGAGAGCTTTTGCAGGGGCTTGCGACGTCGTTTCCTATGAATTCGAGAACGTTCCAGCCGCCGCCGTTGCTGCTATTGAAAGTGTCGGCGTTCCGGTGCGGCCGGGCGTAGCCGCACTCGAGAATTCACAGGACCGCAAGGTCGAGAAAGAGTTCCTCAACAGCATCGAAGTTCCCACTGTTGCGTTTGAGTCCGTGCATTCGCCAGAGGACATCCAGCCGGCCGTCGAAAAACTCGGCGGAGCGGGAATCCTGAAACGCCGTCGCATGGGGTATGACGGCAAGGGTCAAGCGCGCGTTGAAGCTGGCGACGACATGGCGGCGGCATGGACCGCGCTTGGCAGCGCGCCCTGTATTCTCGAGGCCATGGCTCCGTTCAAGCTGGAAATCTCCGCGATCGTTGCGCGTGGCCTAAGCGGAGAGATCGCGGCCTTTGAGCCGTCTGAAAACGGGCATGCGAATGGCATCCTGCGCGCGTCGCACGTTCCCGCTTCAATCCGCGATGAGACACGGACGCGTGCGATTGCATCTGCGACCCGGCTGGCGGAAGCCTTGGACTATGTTGGTGTGATCGCGCTTGAGTTCTTCGTTCTCGACGATGAAACCCTGATTGCGAATGAGTTTGCCCCGCGGGTCCACAACTCCGGACATTGGACGCCGGATGCGTGCGCGACGGGTCAGTTCGAGCAGCATATCCGCGCCGTGGCTGGGCTGCCGCTTGGCGATCCGACGCGCCTGTTTGACGCGCAAATGGATAATTTGCTCGGCGATGAGGCCGAAACGGCGTTCGGCGGGCCAGGGGTTACGCATTACGGCAAACGAGAAGCCAAGGCAGGCCGGAAAATGGGGCATGTCACCCGCAGGCTTGGGCCTGCAACCTGACGACAGCGATCAGAAGGCTGTATCGGCGATCGTGGTGCGGTGGAGCCGGCGCGCATGACCATCATAGCCGCCAGTCGCAGCGTGGAGCAGGGATCGGTTGTCCCACATCACGAGCATGTCCTTCTGCCAAGGATGGGAATAAACGAGCTCTTCGTGGGTCTGGTGGGCGTAAAGCTCCATGAGAAACACGTCTGCTTCGTGCTGGGGCATGCTTTCAAACCCGATGATGTAAGACGCTGAGCTGTACAGAGCGGTTTGTCCGGTTTCGCGATGTACGCGAACGAGGGGGTGGGTCTGCGTGGCCATCGCCTTTTCACTTGGCTCTATCGCCATGGACCGCCCGGAGGCCTGGTTTTTGTCGCCATATGCGCCGCTTGGGGCGTAACCACGGCGGGCTGAATGAATCGCAGTGAGGCTGTCGACCTGGTCACGGAACTGGTCTGACAGGCGGGCATAGGCTTTGACCTGATCCGCGAACAGCGTGTTGCCGCCCTGTGGCGGGATCTCGATGCCGTAAAGCACCGTGCCTGCCGGAGGAATGTCGAGGAAGCTCCAGTCGGTATGGAAGGTTTCGGCGAAAATCGGCGTTGTTTCCTCAGCATCGCGCTGGATGGCTGCAATATTTGGATGGCCGTCAATGTGCCCGAAGAAGGGGTCTTCTCCAAACGCGCCGAAATAGCGGGTAAAGCGCTCGAGATCATGGTTGGTGAGCGACTGATCCGGAAACGCCAGGACTTTGTGCTCCAGCCAGAGCGCCCGTAGCTCTGCCACGAGGTCTTCAGACAGCTTCGTGCTGAGGTCTATGCCGGTCACATATGCGCCGCAGGCCGCGCCTGTTGGTTCGATGTTCAGGCCCATGGTCGCCTCCCGCCGCGCCGCCTCTGGCCGGGCGGATCTGCGCCAAGTGTGGGACCGTAGCGTCCGGGCGTCTAGCCCCCGCGTGCCCAGATGGCATCGAGGACAGGTTTCGCGATACGCCCGCCCGCCTGACCGAGGCGTGAGGCATTCTTCAGGCGGCGCGCGATGTAGGCGTCAACGTCTTCGGGGTCTTCATGGTCGAGCCAATAAAGCGTTATGGCGGGCAGGACGGCGGCCAGTAGGCCGCGTTTGGAGTACTTATTGTAGTCTTGAGCTGTATCGCCGGCGGCGGTCCAGACCATGTCGGCCACTTGCCAGGTCCGCTGGATGGGGGAGGAGGCGCGCCAGGGCAGGGCGTTGTAGGCGATGGCTCGCCGCACGGTTTCCTTGTCGTCCGCCATGGCATCGAGCCAGGCGCGGACGCCTGCAGCGACTTTTTCGTGCACTCTCAAGACGGTCAGGTCTTGTGCGTTGAGGGTTTCGAGCGCGCGGGCTTCAGCCCGGTCGAAATAGTGTTCGATCAGATCCGAGACGCCGTTTGGCGCGGCGAGGGCCTGTTCATCACGCGACAGACCCACTTGGTCTGCGGCACGACCAGCGGCGCGGTCTGTCCACCCGTCGAAGGCGATATTGGGAAGCAAAGCATCGAGCCACGCGTCGCGCAGGGTTTTGGAAGGGGCGTCTGTCATGGCGCAATCCTGGTGTAGGCAAACCGGCATCCCTATGTTATAGGCCGCGGCTTCAGGATAACCCATGCGCCTTATGGCGCAGGGCGCTCCGCCGCGCCCAGACCGAAACTGAATGGAGAGAGTCCCATCGTACAGATCGTCGTCCGCGACAATAATGTCGAGCAAGCCCTGCGCGCGCTGAAGAAGAAGATGCAGCGCGAGGGTCTTTTCCGGGAAATGAAAAGCCGGACCCATTTCGAGAAGCCGTCCGAAAAACGCGCCCGCCAGCGCGCTGAAGCTGTTCGCCGTGCGCGGAAACTGGCTCGCAAGCGCGCGCAACGCGAGGGCCTCGTCTAGGCCTCAGCATCGTAGACGTTACGATAGAAAAAGCCCGGGCGCAGATTAGCGCTCGGGCTTTTTGCGTTTCTGGAGCGCATAATCAGGCGGGCGTTGCGAGGATTGACCGCCCTGGTCCGAAATGTGCCGTCCGGTTAAGCGTTTCCATCGAATGGAATTATGCGTCCGCCTTGCGTCCGAACAGGCCCTTGAACCAGCGGGCGGCGTCGGAAACACCGGCCCCGTGGACGGCGCCGGCGCGGTAAACGCGGGTGGCCAGGAAGAGGACAATCAGCGTGGTGACCGCCATGACGCCAAGCTGACCGAGTGTTTCCCAAAGAGCAGGTTCGGTGGGCATACGCAGGATTAACAGGAATGGCGTGAAGACCGGGATCCATGCCATGACCTGCAGGATCGGCGAGGAGGGATCCTCTATGGCGACGATGATCATAACCAGCGGGGCCATGAGCAGAACCAGAAGTGGTGACATCAGCGTCTGCGCTTCCTGAATTGTGTCGCAAAGCGAGCCGAGCGCGAGGAAGATTGCGCCATACATCAGGTAGCCGAGTACAAAGCTAAGGAGTGCCGGAACGAGGAGGGACGGCTTGAGGGCGGCCGCTGCAAATCCGCCAATCACGTTGCTTGCATCGGCTGGGAGCGAGCCGGCGAGACCGACGGTGGCAAGCGTCCCGAACAGGGTCCAAAAGCCCATCAGCGTCAGCGCAACGCAAAGGACCGCAATGAGCTTGCCGGCAAGCAATTCAACCAGCTTCACAGAGGTCAGCAGTGTGTCGAAGATCTTGTTTGAGCGCTCCTCGATGGTGCCCATCAGAAGGTAGTTCACCACAGAGAAAATTAGCGTCCACAGCATGAAGGCGATGGCGATGGCTGCGATGTAAGGCGCGCGGTCGGCTGTGGTGACGGCCCCGTCGCCGCCTTCCGATGCTGCCCGTATGCGACGCTCCTCAACCGGTCGCGTCGCGGCATCGATATCGGTGAGTATGGTTGGTGAGACGCCGCTGGCGTCAAAGACTGCATTCTGCGCAAGCTTGCGCGCGGCACGTTCTGTCACCGAAACAAGGCCGCCAGCGGTAACATTCTCGGACCAGTACTCGATGGCCCCGTCGCCGTCTGGCGCAACGATCGCCGCAAATAACGGGGCAGGGCCGGCAGGCGTGTTCAGCATTCGCTCTCCGGCAAGCCATGGCCGCAAGTCTTCAAGCGTGTCGGCCGGCGCGGGCACTTCCACGAAGTCCGCCTGCGGGATCGACAGCGGCACAGAGAGGTTCAGCGCTTCAAGGGCGGCCTCCGGAGACTGGCCCTCGTCGACCATGGCCCGAAACCGGTCGCTCGCCTCCGGATCGCCCGTCACATTGGCGAGGTTGTCGAGCTGAAATTCAACGATATCGGCAGCTCGGCGGTCGAATTCGCCGGCAATTGTTCTGGCAAGCGCTCCATCGGGCGCTTCGAGGACGACGTAATGGCGCGTTGGTGTGGTCGAGGCGGCAAGACTTGGCGCGATGAGGCCGATGCTGAGAAGGAAAGGCGTTGCCAAAAGGCC
>JBCBWQ010000137.1:0-7278 GCA_039817025.1 Pseudomonadota bacterium
GAAAGCGCAAGAGCGCTAGTCCACTTTCATCACGGATCGAAACGTGCGCTCGAACCGAGAGGTCGTGCCAGGCTGCATCCTCACGGTGAGCCTGGATACGCCATCGTCCGCGACCGTTTCGCCAAGAACTTCGCCATGGGCGTAAAGCCAAGCACGGGCATCCCCAGCTGACGGCGGCAGGTCGTACGACAGCACGGTAAGCGCTCCCGAAGCAGCTTGCTCAATAGAGCGCACCAAGTCTTCTAGTCCCAAGCCTGTTCGCGCCGAAACCAATACCGCTTCTGGCTCGGCCATTTGTGCAGCGGTCGCCAAGGCGTCACGTCGGTCCTCGTCTATTGCGTCGGCTTTGTTCCAAGCCTCGATCAAAGGCGGAGGCGGATGATCCGATAGCTCTGCGAGTTGTGCGAGAACGGCCAGGACGTCTTCATTTTGCTCTGCATCGTAAGCGCTTGACCGATCCCTGACATGCACAATCAGATCCGCCTCCATCGACTCTTCGAGGGTCGCCTGAAAACTATCAATCAAATGGGTCGGTAGCGCCGTAATGAACCCCACCGTATCAACAAGGGTCGCGTCGCCAAGCGTCGGCAGCGTCAATCGACGTATCGTTGGGTCGAGCGTCGCGAACGGCATGTCCTTAGCGAATACGTCAGCCCCAGTCAGCGCGTTAAACAGCGTTGATTTCCCGGCGTTCGTATACCCGACAAGCGCAATGGTGAGCGTTCCGGCTCGCCGGCGGCCTGCGCGCTGTAGTCCTCGCGTCTGACGAACAGCATCCAGATCTGATCGCAGGCTTTTCAATCTTCGATCGAGCATCCGGCGATCGGCTTCAAGTTGGGATTCACCCGGGCCGGCGAGAAAGCCTCGCCCGCCGCGTTGGCGCTCAAGGTGGGTCCACGTCCGCACGAGGCGGGAACGCTCATAGAGCAAGCGCGCCAGCTCAACCTGTATCACGCCCTCTTTTGTGCGGGCTCTCAATCCGAATATCTCCAGAATGAGCCCAGTGCGATCGATCACTTTGACCCCTAGGTCACGTTCCAGATTGCGCTGTTGCACCGGCGTCAATGCACTGTCGACAATCATGATGTTGGCATCGTTTGCTTGAAGCTGCCCTTTCACGCGCTCCAGAATGCCACCCGACAGGAGATGAGACGGGCTCGGCTTCCTGATCCGGTCAGTGGACAGAAAGGCAAGCTCGCAGCCGAGCGCGTCAACGAGACCTGCAGTTTCCTGCTCGCGTTCTTCGTGAGGAGGTTGCCCACCGTCTATCCAGGGGATCACGACGCCGGCAATATCCTTAGGGTCTGTTCGGTCGATACCTGACAGGGTCAGACCTTTTCGGAACCCGCATCTGCAGCTTCATCAAAAAGCTGAACAGGAGAGTTCGGGGCAATGGTTGAAACGGCGTGCTTGTAAACGAGCTGAGGCGGGCGACCTTCGCCGCGCAGTAAGATACAGAAATTGTCGAACCAGGTGACAATTCCCTGCAATTTCACGCCATTCACCAGGAAGACCGTCAGCGGTGTCTTATTTTTTCGTACAGCGTTCAAAAACGCGTCTTGTAAGTTTTGTTTTTTTTCTTGCGACATTTTTTAATGCGGTCTCGTTTTGTACTTGCAACTTCCTTTCCGGCTAGTCTGATTGCCGTGCACGCGCAAGCCCATTCACCCTCCGCACGGGTCAAGCCCGCCAGAAACTCGGATTAAGAGCGGGAAGAACGGCCAATATCTCCAGACGCCCCAGAATTTGAGCAACAACCATGATGGTGTGTCCTGTCGCGTTGAAAGCAACATCGGCTTGCTCGACCAAGGGCCCCACGTTGGCCGTCGCGCCCACGGCACTCAACACAGACGGCGTGAAATCTTCGCCCAAAAATGCCAAAGCGAGTGCCAAGGCTGATACGGCAAGGATATAACCAATCAGATATACCCAGACGCCAATCACCGCTTTCTGGGACTGCACACGGCCGCGGAAGGTGAGCGTGAGTTTCGATTTAGGATAGCCGAGCTGAGCAAACTCAAGACTCGCACGTCGCGCCAGAACGAACAGTCGACCAAGTTTGACGCCGCCGGCCGCAGAGAGCCCGGACCCGCCAATAAAGGCTGGCAAGACAATCAGCGCGAGCGGTGCCGGATCGCGCCAGTTGAAGGCATCAACTTCGATCCCGGACGTTGACACCATAGAGATGGTCCATCCCAACGCCTCCCAACCCGTCAACCCCGCCATCAGACAAAGCGCGATAATCGCCGTGGCAAGCACGACAAATGTCGCCCATTCCGGGTCGCGAATAGCGGAGAGCATGGCACCGCGCTTGATTTCAAACAAAACCGCAAGACCGATGGTCGCAGCCACCAGTCCAAGCATCAGAATGACTTGATGCGCCGTGCTGCTAGGTGCCGAACGAAGCGGGTCGACCCAGCCTGTCGTTGCAACACTCACAGCGTCAAAGAACGCTAGTCTTGGATCGCCAGTCGCGGTTACGATCCCGATGAACACGACGAACAGGATAAGACCAATAACACCGGCAGCAGCGATAACGACCCTGGGAACCGCGTCGAAAAAGCTCTCGTCGGGAATAGTAAAGAGTTCGGTCCGGTGGATCCCAGCACCGCCAAGATTGATGGCTGCGAAAACCGATGCCGCTGTCGCAGTGGCAACACAGGCCCCTATCAGGTGCAAGACTGCGCGATAGACAAGCAGCGATTCCGGCCAACCATTCGGCCCGAGCGTGATCACAGTGTGCCCCGATGTCCCCAGACAAGACATCGCCTCATGAACACCTGAGAATATACTCTCCTCAGCTGTTCCAAGCACGAATGGGACACCTGCCACGACGGGCGTAACAATCCACCACAAAACGGCAACGGCGAGCCCATCCGTCGACCGAGCTGTGCGTTTAGGTTTTGCTGTTAGCAGTAGGATCAACAAGGCAACGAGCGCGACGCCACCAAGCGTGGCGGCCAATGCGAACTGCTGTGCAACCTCTCCGTAAGCGACGGCAACGCCGAGCGGTATGAGCATCAATGCGGACAGTCCCAGCCATACGGCAGAAAGGACGCGGACGACCGATATATGATTCATTTCCGCGGAGCCCCGACCTCTAGAAAAAGTCCGGACTAAGCCTAAAGAACTGCTCGACTTTCCGGGTCATGTCGCGCGTGTAAAACAGGATGACGCGGTCGTCCGTCTGCGCTCGAACCCCTGGGCCGGGAAAAAAAATCTGCTCGTCCCGGATGATGGCGGCAGCCGTAATTCCTTCAGGCAGATCGTCATAATCGAGCGTTTTTCCTTTTAGCAGAGATGCATCAAGAACGAGGCCCTCTGCAACTTCCGCATCGCCATCCTCGATGGATTGTAGCGACAAGATCCGCCCGCGACGCATCCGCAACAAAATTTGCGACACCGTAAGCGCTCGCGGATCAAGCACGGCATCGATACCCATGTCGCGCCCAAGCGCGGCTAGATCGCTTTCATTGATAAGAGACAGCGTGCGGCGCGCGCCGGCGCGTTTCGCTAGCTTGGAAATGAGAATATTGGCCTTGTCATCATCAGTCGTGGAGATCACGAAGTCCGCAGACGAGGCCCCGGCCTCTTCAAGCACGTCGCGGTCAAGTCCATCACCTTGGATAACGATTGCGCGTTTCAGATCCTCCACGGCTTTCGACGCGGTTTTTTCATCTCGCTCTATCAATCGAACACGCATAGCTCGGGACTTTTCCAACTCCCGCGCAACATGAAGTCCGATATTCCCGCCGCCGACGATTACGACTTGTCGAATTTCGCGGTCATCACGGTTGAAAATACCAATCAGCCGGGACGCATGTGTATCACGAACAGCGATAAACGCCCGGTCGTTGGCGGCCAGTCGGTCATTTGATCGCGGCGCGAGTACTTTGTCACCGCGACCGATGCCGACGACTCGAGCATCGAGATCGGGAAAGAGCCCTGAAATCTGGTCCAGAGCTGTTTCAACAAGCGGACTGTCCGCATCAATATCAAGCCCCAGGATCTTCACCTTCCCCTTGGCGAAGTTTGACGTCATGACCGCACCTGGCGTCGCGAGGCGCTGAAGGATGGCTTCTGCCACCGCGACTTCGGGCGAAATCATAACATCGATGGGAAGCCCGTCCCGAGAAAACAGATCCTTTGATGAGCCGTCGAGATAGGATTGGGATCGAATGCGCGCGATTTTCGTCGGCACTGAGAACAGTGTGTCAGCAATCTGGCAGATCACCATGTTGATTTCATCAAAATGCGTGACGGCGATGATCATTTCGCAATCAGCGGCACCGGCAGCGCGCAAAACATCAGGATGAGCGGCGTGACCGGTAATTCCACGCACATCGAGGTCTGTCGAAACCTTGTCGACAAGGCCAGGATCAGCATCGACGATAACGACGTCGTGACTGTCCTGGGACAGTCTCTGGGCGATGCCTTTTCCGACACGGCCCGCACCGCAGACGAGTACGCGCATGAATCAAGAGTCCTGACGAGCCTGGCCGGATTGTACCCCCAAAGCTTTTAATTTTCGGTGCAGGGCCGAGCGTTCCATTCCGATGAATTCTGCGGTTCTGGAGATATTGCCGTTAAATCGCGTGATCTGCAGCGATAAATACTCTCGCTCGAATTGCTCGCGCGCTTCTCTCAGGGAAAGCCCGACCAGATCGGCCGACCCAGCACCGCTGGTGCCACCAGCGACGGACGCATCACGAGGCAGTTCGTCCACACTGACCAGCCGCGTTGTGTCTGCTGGCGAAAGGATAAGGATACGCTCAACCACGTTGCGCAGTTGGCGGATATTCCCTGGCCAGTCCATCGACTGCATCACAGCAAGCGCTTCCTTGGAGAAAGAGCGCGGCGTTAAACCCGAACTGTCCGCGATGCGGTCAGCAAAATACTCCACGAGAGCCGGGATATCGTCCCTGCGTTCGGACAGTGATGGCACTTCCAACGGAACGACGCTCAGACGGTAGTACAAGTCTTCACGGAACCGCTTGGCCTTGATTTCCTCGGATAGATCCTTGGTTGTCGCTGACATAACGCGCACGTCCACCTTCACGTCAGATCGTCCGCCCAGTCGCTGGAAGCTTTGTTCCGTCAGAACCCGTAGGATCTTGTTCTGTGTCCCGGGTGGCATATCGGCCACTTCATCAAGAAGGAGCGTGCCATTGTGCGCACGCTCAAAATAGCCAATCCGCTGCGGTCGACCTTCAGAATCTTCGACACCGAACAGCTCATGTTCCATCTGATCGGGTGCAATGCTCGCGGCATTGACGACAACGAATGGGCCGTCTGCTCGTCCCGATTGCTGATGAATCAATCGCGCAGCAAGTTCTTTTCCAACTCCTGCTGGACCCGAAATCATCACACGCGAATTTGTTGGCGCCACCTTCTCAATGGTTGACCGCAGCGTCGCTGTTGCTTGGCTTGCGCCCACCCAGTCTGTGCTGGACAATGATGTTGTACGCAGCGCCGCATTCTCTCGCCGTAGCGCGGCAGATTCCAAGGCTCGACTGATGAGATGAAGTAGACGATCTGTCTTGAACGGTTTCTCGATAAAGTCGTAGGCCCCGCGCCGTATGGCTGCGACGGCTGTTTCGATATTGCCGTGTCCGCTGATCACGATGACAGGCAGCAGCGGGTCGATCGACTTCAGGTATTTCAGAAGCGAGAGCCCATCCATACCGCTGCCCTGAAGCCAGACATCAAGTACGACGAGATTGGGAGCCCGCTTGCGCACTTCCTCCAGGGCTGTTTCTGCAGTCGCGGCCGTGCGCACGGCATAATTCTCATCCTCGAGGACGCCCGCGATCAGTTCACGAATGTCGGGCTCATCATCAACGACTAGAATATCGAGTGCCATACTCAAGGTCCTCTAAACAGGTTCAGGCGCTGCCGTTTCGGCAGCGTCTGCAATTTGCGCATCATTCGGTACCGGCTCCTGAACCGGAAGAACGACCCGCACACGTGCCCCCTTGCGCCCATCGCTACGGTTCTGCAGCGAGATGGACCCCCCATGGTCCATGATGATCCTGTTGACGATCGCGAGGCCGAGGCCCGTGCCCTTTTCCCGCGTCGTCACATAGGGTTCCAGCAACCGGTCCCTCGCCTCATCGGGAAATCCTGGGCCGTTGTCTTCAATCAGAATCTCGTAGCTGTCGCCGGTCGATGTGAGGGCGATATCGATCCGCCCATCGACGTCGCCGCCGTCGGCTTGGCCTTCAATGGCCTGCGCGGCATTCTTTACCAGATTTCCGAATGCCTGACCGAGCATGCGCTCATCGCCCATAAAGAGCGACGCATCTCCAGCGCGACTGACAGTGATGTTAAGGTCCGGTGAGACCATCCCTTGTGAAAACCCGGTCCGCTCCATCAGAGCACCAAGATCGAAGGCCGCCAGTGATGGCTTAGGCATCCGCGCAAACGTCGAGAATTCCTCAACCATTCGACCAATGTCGGCCACTTGCCGCAGGATGGTATCAATACAACGATCAAAGACGGCATCATCGGCATCAATCTTATCGCCATATCGCCTGCGCAGACGCTCGGTCGAGAGCTGGATTGGCGTCAGAGGATTTCGGATCTCGTGGGCAATCCGCCGGGCCACGTCGCGCCACGCCAATTGCCGCTGCGCATTCACAAGGCGCGTCGTCTCATCAAAGGTCAGGACACATCCACCCACCGGATCGAGCGCTGTCTTCAAGCGTATGTGCCGCGTGCTGCCGTCGCCCTGTATTTCAAGGGACGCATCGACTGGATCTGCATCCTGAAGCGCTGTTTGGGCATATGCGGTAAACGCAGGGGCAACATCGCCCAAATAGTCGCCTGCGGCGACGTCTCGACCCAAAAGACGCGCAGCAGACGGGTTGGCCAATGTCACACGCAGGGCAGCGTCTGTGCGGACCACGCCCGCACTGACCTCCGACAAAAGTGTTTCAACAAACTGTCGCCGGTCCTCTGCATCTTCGCGCGCCGCGATCAGGGCGCCGCGTTGCTCGTTGAGTTGCGCGGTCATGCCGTTGAAAGACCGGGTGAGTTCGTAAAGCTCGTCACGCCCTCCAGGCAGCGGCACCCTGACCGTAAGATCTCCGTCTCGAACTGAGTGTGCCGCATTTGCCAGCCGTCCGATCGGCGTCGTGATCTGGCTCGCCGCTTCAAGCGCAAAACGACCGGACAACAGCAAAACGAGCACGGCGATCTGACCGTAGCCAACAGCAAACAACCATTGCAGCCTATCGCTGCGCGTTTCAGCCACCCTGTAGTCTTCCAGCGCGCGCT
>JBCBWQ010000138.1:0-7265 GCA_039817025.1 Pseudomonadota bacterium
CGGCATCGGCGCGCGCGGCCGCGATCAGGCCATCGAGCGAACCGAATGAGTAGTTCACCGCCGATGGTGCCACACCTGCCTGTTCGGCGATCATGCGGGTCGACAAGGCTGCGACGCTCCGGTCCTCAGCGAGTCGCGATACCGCCGAAATCAGCCTATCCGCTGTTGAATCCGCTTGGGGGACAGGTTTTGTCACGGGCATCGCAATCGTTCTATTATCTGCATACGGATGACCTGGTCTACGTGTTAGTGCAATCGTTCGAAGATTGAAATTTTTACGACACTAATACCGTCCGAAACCATTAAAAAATTCTTGTGGCAATGCTGCAACGTCGCAAATCTTTCATTTGGTACGTCTGTTCAAATTCGTTAGCCATCTCTGGAAATTGTCATGATGGAGGGGTCCCATGCAAGCGAAATTCCGTAGTCTGAATATTCTCATGGCCAGCACAATCCTGGCCGCGCCAATGGCATTCGCACAGGTTGCGAGTGATGCAGAGGCCCGCCAGGAAGCGATCGTGGTAACAGGCACGCCGATCCGTGACAGCCAGCTTGCCGCGATTGAAGCCAAGCGCGATGCCGACAATGTGGTCGACATTTTGGCCGCTGATACGATCGGCCGGTTCCCGGACCAGAACCTCGCGGACTCCCTTGGACGCGTTCCTGGCCTCGCAATCGAGCGCGACCAGGGCCAGGCCCGCTACATCAACTTCCGCGGCGCGCCGTTTCGCTACACAAAGATTGCTTTCGATGGCGTGGACGTGCTCGGCGCTGAAGACGGCCGCATCCCGCGCTTCGACGCCTTTCCGTCCGTGATCACCTCTCAAATCGAGGTCAACAAGGCGATCACCGCGGATATGCCTGGCGATGCCACGGTGGGCTTCGTCAATATTGAAACCTTCAAGCCGTTCGACCGCGAAGGCTGGAGTTTCGCAGCGGAAGGCGGCTACGGCCAGCAGGAGCTCGGCGAGGTCGACATCAACAAATACAATGGCCGGGTCAGCTTCTCCAACGAGCAGTTCGGATTTCTCGTCTTCGGCTCGCACAATTTACGCGGTCGGATCACTGACAACCGTGAATACGAATACGTCGACACAAATGGGGACGGCGTCGATGACGCAGTCAGCAATCTCGACTTCCGCTCCTATCGCGGTGAGCGTGAGGACAACGCCTATGGCGGCCGGATCGAGTTTCGCCCGACTCCAGACAGCGCGATCTTCTTCTCCTCGCTGTTCTCGGAATTCATCGACCGCGAGGAACGTAACCAGTTTGAATTCGACTTCGTCGATGCCGCAGATACTGATATCCCGAACCCGGTACCGCTGGGCGGCGAGGCCTATGTTCCTCTGACGCTGGTCACCCGGCTGCTGGAAGACGGCCTTTATGAGAATTCGACATTCACCAACACGCTCGGATATGACGCTTTGGTGGGGGATTGGGATTTCGAGGCGCGCCTCAACTACACCGAGACAAAGAACGACACGTTCCTACCCATTCCGTTTAGCGCTGGCGGCGTCGTCGGGGCCCAGGTCGATGTGTCGAACATTCAAAGCCCGATCGTCGTTCCTACTCAACCCTTCCAGCCGGGCACGAGCATTGACGTCAACACGCTCGATTATGGCGCGAATTTCGGGCTGATTTTCGGCGGTGGAACGGACACGGAAGCCACGAAGATCAAACTCGATCTCGCCCGAGACGTCGATTTCGCAGGTTTACCGACGCGGGTGAAGTTTGGCGGTCAGTACGATACGCGCGAGGCAGATGGCGGCTCGACGCTCGCCTTTGATTTCGCCGCCCTCGCCGGCATTGATCTCAACAGCTTTGTGACCGACCAGCTTTGGGACAGCGACTTCAACAATTCGATTGGCGGCCGGAACTTCAGGCAGCAGTCCCTTCGCGCGGCTTGGGAGACGAACGTCGGCGGCTTCGACGTCGAGTTCGACCCGGACTCGCTCACCACGATCGAAGAGGACGTTATCGCCCTATACGGCATGGCGACGACCGACTTCAGCTGGGGTAATCTTGTTTATGGGGTGCGTGTCGAGCAGACGGACTTCACATCGTCCGGGACGCTCCTCAACGAGGACGGCACCCAGACCGCGATAGACGCGGACAACGACTTCACCAACTGGCTGCCTTCCGTGCACGCCAATATCGACCTGCGCGACGATCTCAAGTTGCGCCTCTCTGCGTCCACCGGCATCTCTCGCCCGACCTATTCGGAGATCCGTGCTTCTCAAAGCGTCGACCCGATCACGCTGGAAGTGAGCGGCGGGAACCCGTTCGTCGATCCCGAAGAGTCCATCGGCGTCGATGCGTCGCTTGAATGGTACTTCGCTCCAGCGAGCCTGTTCTCCATCGGTGCCTATCACCGCTCAATCGACAATGTCATCTATCCGGGCTCGTCCATTGTCGACGGTTCGGTCTACGCGCCGGGCCTGATCGCACCGGGAACGCCGACGCAATTCAATTCCTTCTTCAACGGCGATGATGGCGAACTTTCTGGCTTCGAGGTCAATTTCATCGGCTCCGCCGAAGAGCTATTGCCTGAGCCATTTGACGGTCTCGGCTTCAGCGGCAATCTGACCCTCGTCGATAGCTCTTTCACCGCGCCGACCCTCGGTGATCGGACCTTCGACCTGCCGGGCACGTCAGACACCGTCTACAATGCATCGGTCTACTATGAGAAGTTCGGCGTTTCGGCTCGGATTAATTACCAGTACCGCGATGCCTGGCTGTCCACGACAGAAAACGACAGCCTGACGGAGTTCTGGGACGAGACGGAGCGCGTCGACGCCTCGATCCGCTACACGTTGCCTCAGCCCGTGCTCGGCACGAGCGTTACATTTGCCCTCAATGGCAATAACCTCACCGATGAAACCGATGTCCGCTACATCAACTCGCCGGCGACGCCGAACCAGGTTGAAGGCTTTGGACGCCGCTGGGTCGCTTCGATCCGCATCGACTACTAATCAAGCCAAGGCCGGGAGCTTTCGCCATGACCTTTCGCTTTCCAAGCGCAGTCGCCTTCGCTCTGATCCTAGGCGCCTGCGGGCAGGAGACCTCAGCGCCTGAACCAGACGCGTCCAGTGCCGAAGCACAGCTCACCGTCGAAATGGTATCGACTGAAGCGGTATATGACCGCGACACCGGTGCCTACACGCTCAGCTGGGCCCTCGACAGTGCCGCGCCCGTAAGCCTCCACGTCTCTACCAACCGCGACGGCTCCGGTGCTGAACTGGTCGCCGAAAACATAACGGCGTCCTCGTTCACGTGGACCCCGCAGGACGGCAATCACGAGCGCCGCTACTTCATCGCTCGGCCCGATGGGGCAGAGCAGGCAATCTTCGCCGCCCGTCTCCTTCCGCTTGAAGGCGGACGCAATTTCCGTGACCTCGGCGGCTACCAGACTGCAGATGGTCGCCAAGTAAAATGGGGCCATGTTTACCGCTCCGGCGTTATGGATGGCCTGACCGACGCGGACTACGACTATCTTTCCGATCTTGGTATCAAGGTTGTCTGCGACTTCCGCGAAGAGGATGAGCGCCTACGCGAGCCAACAGAATGGAAAGCTGGCAAGATCGATTACCTGACCTTCGTCGATCCTGCCGCCAAAGAAGACGAGCGAGACAATCCGATGTTCGCAGCGCTTATGTCGCCGGAGTCGACGCCCGAGGACGTTGCCGCAGGTTTCGCCGCCTCCTACTTCCCCATGGCGCTGAATGAAGCTGAAGGCTATGCGGCGATGTTCGATCGGCTTGCTGCCGGTGAGATCCCGCTCGCCTTCAATTGCTCGGCCGGCAAGGACCGCGCCGGTACGGCTGCGGCGCTCCTCCTCACCGCCCTCGGTGTTCCGCGCGAAACCGTTGTGCACGACTACAGCCTGTCTGACGATTATGTGGACTACATGGCCGAGTTCGCTGGCGAAGAGGCCCGCGCTGAAGCGGCGGCTGATCCGGACAATCCGTATGCCTTCTTGATGCAGATTCCACCAGAAAAGCTGGCTCCCCTTATGGCATCGGATCCGCGCTACATCGAGGCGAGCCTCGACGAGATGGAAGCGCGCTACGGATCGGTCATCGGCTTCATTCAGACCGAGCTTGATGTAACGGACGGTGAGTTGGAATCGATCCGGCGCCAGCTCTTGCGCTAGCAGGTCTTAACCTTGCGAGGCTGGAGACGTATTCACATTCGACTGACAGCACCGCCACAGCGCGCAGCCATCAGACGGATGGATTAAGCGTCGAGGAATCTGCGCTCTGCCAACCAATCGAGAATGGCTTCGGCGGCTTCTTCCGGGGTGCTTTCAACCGTATTGATTGAGATTTCGGGATCTAGCGGCGGCTCATAGGGGCTGTCGATGCCGGTGAAGTTCTTGATCTCACCGGCTCGGGCCTTTCGGTACAGCCCTTTCACGTCCCGTTCTTCAGCGACGCTGAGCGGGGTGTCTACATAGATTTCCACGAACTCATTTTCTGCCATCAGGTTGCGGGCCATGCGGCGCTCAGACCGGAATGGTGAAATGAAGGAAACGAGCGTGATGAGGCCGGCGTCAGACATTAGCCGGGCGACATTGGAAACTCTGCGGATGTTTTCAACGCGATCAGCGTCGGTGAAGCCGAGATCGCGATTGAGGCCGTGGCGTACATTGTCACCATCTAGAACAAATGTGTGCTTGCCCATCGCGAAGAGGCGCTTCTGCAGCGCGTTCGCGATCGTCGACTTGCCAGACCCCGAGAGGCCAGTGAACCAAAGGACTGCGGGTTTCTGCGCCTTTTGCTCGGATAGCGCAGCGCGGTCGACGTCGAGGGCTTGCCAATGGATATTGGAGGCGCGCCGCAAGGCGAAATCAATCAGGCCCATCCCAACGGTGTCGTTGGTCAGCCGGTCTATCAGGATGAATCCACCCATCTCCCGAATGTCGTCATAGGGATCAAAGGCGACAGGCTGGTCGAGCGACAGCGTCAAGACGCCAATCTCATTCAGCGCCAGTGTCTTGGCCGGCCTATCTTGAAGTGTGTTCACGTCGATCTTGTATTTTGGCGCGTTCAAGGTTGCCGTTACAGTCTTCGCACCGATCTTCATCAGGTAGCGCCGACCAGGCAGCATTTCGGAATCGGCCATCCAGAGTATGCGTGCCTGAAACTGGTCTGACACCTCCGCTGGCGCATCGCTGGCGACGAGCACATCACCGCGAGACGAGTCGATTTCATCATTGAGAACGATGGTCACAGATTGGCCCGGCCCCGCCCGATCAAGATCACCATCCATGGTCACCAGCCGCGCAACCGTGCTTTCCCGTGCGCTTGGAAGTGACTTGACTGAGTCGCCCGGTCTAATCTGTCCACTGACGATCTGTCCTGAGAAACCCCGGAAGTCGAGGTTGGGGCGATTGACCCATTGAATAGGCATCCGGAAGGGCGCGTCCGCGCGCGCGTCGCCGATTGGTACGGTATCCAGATACTCGATCAGAGCAGGGCCATCATACCAGGGCGTGGCATCCGAAGGAGAGGTGATGTTCGACCCTTCCAGCGCAGACATGGGGATCGCCTGTATCTCAATGCCATTTGCCAATTCATCGGAGAACGCGGCGAAGTCGCCGACAATCGAGTCAAAGACGGCCGGATCGTAATCGACAAGGTCCATTTTGTTCACCGCCAGAACGATGCGGCGGATGCCAAGCGACGATACGATAAAGGCGTGGCGGCGAGTTTGGGTCTGAACGCCGTGACGGGCATCGATCAGCAGGATGGCAACGTCGGCCGTCGATGCTCCGGTTGCCATATTCCGAGTGTATTGTTCATGGCCCGGCGTATCGGCGACGATGTATTTACGCTTATCCGTCGCGAAGAAGCGATAGGCCACGTCGATCGTGATACCCTGTTCGCGCTCTGCGGCGAGCCCATCGACGAGGAGTGCAAAGTCGATACTCTCGCCTTGCGTGCCGGATTTCTTGGAATCACTCTCCAGCGCGTCAAGCTGATCTTCGAAGATCATCTTGGAATCATAGAGGAGCCGGCCGATCAGGGTTGACTTGCCATCGTCTACTGAGCCGCACGTAATGAAACGCAACAGGCTCTTACGCTCATGTTTCTCGAGATAGGCTGCGATATCCTCGCCGATGAGGGTGTCCTGCATACGCATTAGAAATATCCCTCTTGTTTCTTCTTCTCCATTGAAGCGGATTGGTCGCTGTCGATGACGCGGCCTTGGCGCTCGGACGTTGTAGTCAGGAGCATTTCCTGGATGATGTCTTCCAGAGTAGCCGCGGTGCTTTCGACGGCTCCGGTCAGAGGATAGCAACCCAGCGTCCTGAACCGGACGGACTTGAGTTCGGCTTTTTCCCGCAAATCTGCCGGCATTCGGTCATCATCGACCATGATCGGCACGCCATTCCACTCCACGACCGGCCGGTCAGCTGCGAAGTATAAGGGCACGATTTCAATCTTCTCGCGGCGGATATACTGCCAGATATCAAGCTCGGTCCAATTGGAGAGGGGGAACACGCGAATGCTTTCTCCGGGTTTGATGCGCGCATTGTAGAGTGACCAGAGTTCAGGGCGTTGCGTTTTTGGGTCCCAGCGGTGGTCGATGGTACGGAAGGAAAAGACCCGTTCTTTGGCACGGGACTTTTCTTCATCCCTGCGCGCGCCGCCAAAAGCCGCGTCGAAGCCGTGCTTTGTGAGCGCCGTCTTCAACGCTTGCGTCTTCATAACGTCGGTATGGTGGGCTGAGCCGTGTGTGAAAGGACCGATGCCCTCTCGCACGCCCTCTTCATTTATGTGGACGATAAGCTCTGCGCCGAGCTCCTTCGCTTTGCGATCCCTGAACTCGATCATCTCCCGAAATTTCCACGTCGTATCGACGTGCATGAGCGGGAAGGGGAGCTTGCCCGGGAAAAACGCTTTTACGGCGAGGTGCAGCATTACGGCTGAGTCCTTGCCCACCGAATAAAGCATCACCGGGTTTTCGGTCTCAGCCGCAACCTCCCGCATGATATGGATGCTCTCGGCTTCGAGCCGGTCCAGGTGTGTTAACGTATGCAAAGGAAGCACCTTAAGTCCGTTGTCTTCAGTCGCCGGGTACGTAGCGACACAGCAGCACTGGTCCAAGAGCAAGTCAGGGGCCATCGCTCTCTCTTTAGCTTTGGTAACAGGTTCTAAGGTCTAATAGCAGCTCGCACTGACTTGCTCTTGGACCAAAGCGGCTGCGTCGCTACGAACCCGGCGACTGAAGACAACGGACAGAAGGTGCTTCCTTTGCAT
>JBCBWQ010000139.1:0-7214 GCA_039817025.1 Pseudomonadota bacterium
CCGACCAGCGCATGCGCAACGAGCCGCTGGTGGAAGTCACCCAGGTCAAAGGCACGTCCGAAACCCATCCGCAGCTCTCGCCAAATGACGAATGGGCGAACTTCGAACTCTACGACCGCCTGCTTGGCGTCTACGATGTTTCAGCGACGAGTGGCGGCTATGTCCGCGAAGCCTATTCCAACGGCCTGATGCTGGAGGAAACCGACGGCTACAATCCCTTCCGGTTTGGCCTGACGGCGGCCTCTGACAGCCATGTCGTCGCCGGCGCATATTCAGAGGACGACTTCTGGTCGAAGGTCGGCATCGTCGACGGGTTACCTTTCAATCGAGGCTCGGTCCCGTTTCCCGGATCATCAGACTGGGAGAACCAGCCCGATAATCAGATCGTCAATAACGCCCGCGAATGGTTCTCGCGCTGGTCCGCCGCCGGCCTCACCGGTGTCTGGGCAGAAGAGAACACCCGGGAGTCCCTGTTCGATGCCTTCCGCCGCAAGGAAACCTTCGCCACGACCGGCCCGCGGATGAAGGTGCGATTCTTCGCTTCGAATGATTTCGGCGACGATATGCTTGGCGATTCCGATCTGGTTGCCCGCGCCTATGAGGCCGGCGTCCCGATGGGCGGAGACCTCGTCGTGGAAAGCCGGGCCCCGAGCCCGCAATTCCTCGTCTGGGCGCAGCGCGACGCCAATGCTGCGCCGCTCCAGCGTGTACAGATCGTCAAGACAGTCTCCGATGGCGAAGCCGTTTACGACGTCGCTTGCGCGCAGGGTGAGCCGGATCCCGAAACCCACCGCTGCGCTGACACGGGCGCAACGGTGAACATGGACACTTGCGAGGCGACCGGCAACGGTGCCGCAGACCTTCGGACAGTCTGGACAGATCCTGATTATGAAGAAGGTCGCCGCGCTGCTTATTACGTCCGTGTGCTGGAAAACCCGACCTGCCGCTGGAGCACGTGGGAGGCTCTGCGCAATGGCACACCGCCGCGCCCTGACGTGCCGCAAACGATTCAGGAGCGCGCCTACACCTCGCCCATCTGGCTCATCCCGACCGCCGCCGAGTAGCCATGCCGAACCTCCTGCGCGAGCCCCTCGTCCACTTCATCGTGGCTGCGGGGCTCATGTTTCTTGCCAACGGCATCGTCGGCAGTGGCGCGCCTGAGCGTGAGATCATCCGGGTCACGACGCTTGATCTTGAACGGATGGCGGCGGTGTATGCTGGCGAAGCCGATGCCACGCCGGCGCCGGAAGACTTGCAAGCCATGGTGCTCGACCATGTCGAAACCGCAGCGCTTGCAAACGAAGCGCGCCGGCTTGGCCTTGATGAAGGTGACGTCGTCGTCCAGCGCCGCCTCGCCCAGAAGATGCGGTTTATGATAGACGATCTTGCAACGCCTGACGCGCCGGCCGACGCCACGTTGCGCGCATGGTTTGAGGCGAACCCGGAGCGCTTCTCGATCCCGGCCAGATACAGCTTTGAACACATTTATCTGCGTGAGCCCGATGGTGGCCGCGTGACCCAAATGCGCTCAGATCTCGCCGCGGGCGCGGACTGGCAACGCCTTGGCGATGCCTTCATGCTCCAGCGCGCTTATGCCGAACTTCCACGCCGCGAAATCGCCCGCCTGTTCGGGGCGGAGTTTGCACAAGCGATTGCCGACGCGCCCATCAAGGAATGGAGCGGCCCTGCATCGTCGGCCTTCGGCATCCATCTCATCCGCGTCACAGAGGCGGGTACTGCTCAGGCGCCTGACTTCGAAATGATCCGGGCTCGTATTGAAGAAGACTGGCGAGTATCTGAACGCCGGCGTCTGAATGCCGAAGCCGTCGCGGATATCATTGCAAAATATAACGTCGACATTGAAGGTGCAGAGTGATCTTGGTCCTCCGTATAAAGATAATTATTGCGGCAGCTCTGGCCTGCGCCTGTGGTGCCAATGGCCATGAAGTGCGCCCGGGTTATCTCGAACTGGTTGAGACAGCACCAGACGAACACGCCGTCACCTGGAAGCAGCCTGTTCTCGGTGACCGGCGCCTGAAGATCGACCCGGCTTTTCCGGCCGCCTGTGAAGCCGGCCCGGAACGCGCAGAGCTCACCGGCGGTGCCCTCATCCGGCGATTTACGCTGACGTGCCCCCTACGCGGTGAAACCGTTGCGATTGCAGGGCTCAATCGAACGCTCACAGATGTCTTCGTGCGCCATACCTCCGCGAATGGAGATTTGCAGACCGCCATCCTGCGACCCGGCGCTGCATCAATGGTCATCGGCGATCCCAGTGGACCGGGGGTGGGTGCCTATGTCCGGATCGGTGTAGATCACATCATTTTCGGCTGGGACCACCTCTTGTTTGTGATCGGACTTGTCCTGCTTGTTCGCCCCAGACAGCTCATCGGTGCCGCGACAGCGTTCACCCTCGCCCACTCTGTGACGCTCGCGCTGTCCACCCTTGGCGGCGTCTCCTTGCCGTCGGCTCCGGTTGAGATCGCCATTGCGCTCTCGCTGGCGCTGATGGGGGTCGAAATTCTGCACAAGCGCGCTGGACGCCCCGGTCTCGCAGCGCGTTATCCCTGGAGCGTTGCGGGATTGATCGGCCTTGTCCATGGCTTTGGCTTTGCCGGTGCGCTCGCAGAAATCGGCCTGCCCGATGGCGCGCGGGCGCTGGCACTCCTGTTCTTCAACATCGGCGTCGAGCTTGGCCAGCTCGCGTTGATCGCAGCCCTGCTTGGCCTTGGCTGGCTCCTCGCCCGCGCCATGGACAACGCGCCCGATCTTGCCCGGGTGGCTGGCGCTTACCTGGTCGGTATCGCTGGCACATTCTGGGCGATCGAGCGCGCGGCAGGAATGGTTACAGGCGGCTAGCTTTCGCCAACCTTGTCCATCGTCTTGGTCTCAAAGTCAGAGGCCGCATGGCGCTCCGGCAGCTGACTGGACGGCTCGCCCCAGACGCGATTGACCATGCGTCCGCGTTGGAAGCCTGGACGCGCCATGAGCTGGTCAGTCCAGCGGATCACGTTCTTGTATTCGTGCACCGACAGAAACTCCTTTGCGTCGTAAAGCAGCCCCTTGGCCAGCGCGCCATACCAGGGCGCAATCGCCATGTCCGCAATCGTCAGCTCGTCACCGATCATGTACTCGCGATCAGCAAGGTTCTTTTCGAGCACGTCGAGCTGGCGCTTGGCCTCCATGGCAAAGCGGTCGATGGCATATTCGATCTTGACCGGCGCATAGGCATAGAAGTGGCCGAAGCCCCCGCCGAGATAGGGCGCTGAACCCATCTGCCAGAACAGCCAGTTGAACGTCTCGGTCCGCTTCGCCCCGTCTTCCGGCAGGAACGCGCCGAACTTTTCAGCGAGGTGCACGAGGATTGAACCGGACTCGAAAATCCGAACAGGCTCAGGCCCGGACCGGTCCACCATGACCGGTATCTTCGAGTTAGGGTTGATCTCCACATAGCCGGAGGAGAACTGGTCACCCTCGCTAATATTAATCAGCCAGGCATCATATTCCGCGCCGGTGTGGCCAAGCTCAAGCAACTCCTCAAGCATGACCGTGACCTTCACGCCATTCGGTGTTGCCAGTGAGTAGAGCTGGATCGGGTGCTCGCCCACCGGCAGCGCCTTGTCGTGGGTTGCGCCGGAGACCGGGCGATTGATCTTGGCGAACCGGCCGCCGCTTTCCTTGTCCCAGGTCCAGACCTTTGGCGGGACGTATTCTGTGTCGCTCATGGCGGCTGTTATCCTTCGTGCTGCGGCTTGAGAGCCTATTTGCCCTTCCAGTTGGGCTTGCGTTTCTCCGCAAAGGCGCGCGGGCCCTCGATGAAGTCTTCGGACTTAAGCATTGCAGTGACCGCGGGGAAGCGGGTGGTAAACGCTTCGTGATAGTTGGCGATGTCCAGGCCGCCCATGACGGCTTCCTTGGATGCCCGGATCGACATGGGGCTGCACTCCATGATCATTCCGGCCCAGCGCTTGGCCTCGTCCATGAGCTGGTCCTGAGGCGCGACAGCATTGACGAAGCCAAGATGCTGGCCCTCCTCCGCCATCACATGGCGGCCTGTCATGATCATGCCCATGGCCCGTTTCAGCCCGATCTGACGCGGCAAACGGTGCAGGCCGCCTGCGAGCGCCGCAAGCCCAACCTTCGGCTCTGGCAGCGCAAATCGCGCAGTATCGGCAGCGATAATCAGGTCGCACGCCAGCGCAATTTCAAAGCCGCCGCCCATGGCAACGCCATTGACCGCAGCAATGACGGGCTTGTTCAGGTCATACCGGTTGGTCAGCCCGCCGAAGCCCATCGGCACGGCAAACATGTCTCCGCCCTCGGCCTGGTAGCGAAGATCATTACCGGCAGAAAAAGCCCGGTCGCCTGCGCCCGTAATAATGGCGACCCAGAGCTCTTCATCGGCTGCGAACGCATCGAACACATCCGACAATTCCTTGTTGGCTGGCGGGTGTAGCGCGTTCATCTTCTCTGGTCTGTTCATCGTCACGATGAGCAGCGGACCATCCTTTTCCACCGTCACAAACTCATAATCCGCCATGGCGGGCCTCCCTCATTTTTCCGATTTATTCACCATCATGGGACAGCACGTAGCATGCGGAATCAAGCATGAAGGACGCGCGATGAGTTCGGAAACGCCCCTGGACCTCTCCGCAGAGGACAAACCGATCTGGCGGATTAAGGTCGGCGACACCGTCTACGGCCCCTACACGCTTACCCAACTCGCCACCTTTGCCGGTGAAGGTCGCCTTGCAGCGCACTCCCTTGTCAGCGCCGGCCCGGATGCCCCATTCGAACCTGCACGCACCCGCCCGGCCCTTGAGCCTGTTCTTTCAAATCGCCAACAGGACCCGGGGCCAGAGCCCGCACCCGATGAAGGGCGTTTCGTGATTACCGTTCACCTGAACGGCGCAAGCTCGATGGCGATCACGGCTGCGCTGAACACCGTTGGGCGCTTCGGGGAAATCGCACCGAACGTTTTTGTGCTGCGCTCACAGGTTCGACTGGCCAAGGTGCGCGAGCGCCTCGCCGCCATCATGGGCGAGCGTGACCAGGCCGTGATTGTGGACGCCTCAACAGGACGTCTGGCATGGATCAATCTGGGCCCGGAAACCGACGTGTTCGTCCGCGAGATCTGGTCTGAAAAACGCGACTAGGACGGGATAGCGCACCGTCAAACCGACCCCCCAACGGATGGCCTTAGGATGCGTGCTCAACCACGCCGCCCTCGGAGCCTGCCCCGTGCCTCACATCCAATTCCGATCAATCGATCCGTGTCAGCTCCGCCCGGTGCTTCTTCCAGTTCTCGACATAGTGAACCGCCGACATTTTGATAATAGCGGCCTGGTGTTCGGAGATCTCCTTAACGACCTTGCCCGGCGCACCCATGACAAGCGAGTTATCGGGAATTTCCTTGCCTTCGGGGATCAGCGCATGGGCGCCGATGATGCAATTCTTACCGATTTTGGCGTTGTTCAGGATCGTCGAACCGATGCCGATCAGCGTTTCATCGCCAATCGTACAGCCATGCAGCATGACCATATGCCCGACGGTCACATCGCGCCCAATCGTGAGCGGGCAGCCGATGTCGGTGTGCAGCACGGACCCGTCCTGAATGTTGGAGTTTTCGCCGATGGTGATCGGGTCATTGTCGCCGCGCAGCGTTGCGCCGTACCAGACCGAAGCATTGGTCTTGAGAATCACATTGCCCATGACCGCCGCATTGTCGGCCACCCAATATGCCCCGTCTTCAGGCAGGGTCGGCACTGTATCGCCTATTTTATAGATCGCCATCGCGCGGCCTCCGGTTGTCGCGAAACTGTAACTCAAGATTTGATTAACCGGTGTAGCCTCTACTCAGCAACAGATTCGCAAGGAGGATTCGGCCAACGTGTCCCTGCCTCGATCGTGCAGACCGTTCAGACGACCCGCCGCACGCGCTTTTGCGTCCGGACCGGGTGCCGCTTCCCCAATTCGTTTCCGCCAGCCGCCGCGCGTTTCCGCAAGGCGGCTTTTTTCTGCCCGAAAACAGGGGATTGTTCATGGGTAAACGCAACGCCGCCAAGCGCCTCAAGGCCGCCGCAGAGTTCGATGCAGGGGTCTTCTTCGAAGATGCCGGCAAGGGCGATACCGGCCTCTACGCGATCGAAGGCGGATGGCATCCCGATGACGGCCAGAAGATCACCAATCTCAACAAGCAAAAGGCCGCCCCGCGCGATCAGAAATACTCAAAGACCATCAAGCCGCGCTCGGAGAACCAGGCCACGCTTATCCGCGCCCTCGAGAACAATGCACTCGTCTGCGCCCTTGGCCCGGCCGGTACCGGCAAGACGTATCTCGCCATCGCCAAAGCCGTTGAGGCCCTGCAAAAGGGAAAGGTGGGGCGGATCGTCCTCTCGCGCCCCGCCGTTGAAGCGGGCGAGCAAATCGGCTTCCTGCCCGGCGCCATGGAAGACAAGCTCGCGCCATACCTTCGCCCGCTCTACGACGCCCTGTCCGACAGGTTGAGCCCGCAGCAGCTCAAACACATGTTGAACGAAGGCCTGATCGAAATCGCGCCCATCGGCTTCATGCGCGGGCGCACGCTGAACAACGCCTACGTCGTCATCGACGAGGCGCAGAACTGCACCTACACACAGATCAAGATGCTGCTGACACGCCTTGGCTGGCATTCGACCATGGTGGTCACCGGAGACCCGGCCCAGTCGGACCTGTTGCCGGAGCTTTCCGGCCTCGCTACAGCGGCCGAACGGCTTGAGAAAATGCAAGACGTCGCAGTCGTCCGCCTGCAGGGCGAAGACGTCGTCCGCCACCCGCTCGTCGCCCAGATGCTGGAGACGCTCTAACCCGGCACAAGCACGGCCCGGCCAGCGCTTTGTAATTCCCGCAGCGCTGACCGGGCCGATCGCTCCAGGTGGGCAACGCCGCACGGCAAGCGCCCGGGCCGGATAATGTAAGCCCAGACGGGCCGCGAGCGCTCGGTGATCGGTTTTGCCACAACCTCAGCCCGCCGGCGCATCCAGGCCGCCATTCTGCGGGCGAGCCGTTCGGGATTATCCAGCACTGCCTGCACCGCCCGCGCCCGCTCCAGCAGTCGCCGGGCTGTAATGCGGCGGTCAGGATTCGCCGCTGTGTTCAGCGTGGCCCAGTCCGGCTGCGGCCGTGCACGCCACGGATCAAACATGGTCACCGCGTGGCGGCTCGGCACTGCACAG
>JBCBWQ010000013.1:0-7571 GCA_039817025.1 Pseudomonadota bacterium
CACCAAGTTTCACCACGCGCCTGATCTGGCTGAGGTCACCCGTCGCGGCGCGGCATTGGGCAATCAGGTTCAGCCCGCACAGACGCGCTGCAGCCTGGCCGGTTTCGAGGTCGTAGTCCTCGCCAAGCCGGCCTTTCATGGGGCCGTCGGCACCGATGCTGACTTGCCCGGATACAAAAAGGAGGCCGCCAGCCTCGACAAAAGGGACATAGTTGGCGACAGCTGCGACGGGCTCCGGCAGGGTGATGCCAAGGGCGGCAAGGCGGTCTTCTGGCGTGGACATGGGCTCTCCAATGGCTTCGAACGGCTAGCGTTTAACGTCTCCTGCCGCGAGCAGATACCCCCTTAAACCTAGTCCTTTTGTAAGCGTTTTGCGCCGCGTCCGGTTGTGACGGCATCGGAGCCGAAACGCGCTCTTGCGCGGTCGGCGGCCCGTTCAGCTGCGGCGCGTTTGCCGACGATGGGGTCCACGAGATCGGGCATGTCCTCGCCTGCAGGGGAGAGGCCGGTCAGGCCGACTCCGATGAGGCGGTAAGAGCGCGCGGGGCCGGTTTCGCGGTCGAGCATGGGTTTTGCGGTGCGAAACAGAGTCTGCGCAAGCTGGGTCGGGGTGGGCAGCGTCGCCGAGCGCGTCAGGGATCGGAAGTCCTTCGTTTTGAGCTTCAGCGTAATGCCGACGCCTTGAACACCGGAGGATTTGGCGCGGTCTGCAGTGGCGACGCAAACCTGCCAGAGCCGGTCAGTCAGCTCGTCCGGGTCTGAAATGTCTGTGTTGAAGGTGCGCTCGGCTGAGACCGATTTGCGCTCACTATCGGCCGAAACGGGCCGGTCGTCGCGTCCATGCGCGCGGGCGTGCAGCCAAAGTCCGGTTTCACCATAGCGGCGGATGAGGTCTTTTGGGTCAGCCGCTTGGAGGCGAGCGATCGTGGTGAAGCCGTCATGCGCCAGCTTGGCCGCGAACTTTGGACCGACGCCGTGGATAAAGCCAGCCGGGCGCGGCGCGAGGAGCGCTGGCGCTTCTTCCGGTGAAATGACGGCGAAGCCGCGGGGCTTGTCGAGTTCGCTGGCCGTCTTGGCGAGAAACTTGTTCGCCGACAGGCCAATGGAGACGGTGATGCCAATATCGCGCTCAATATCCTCGGCAAGTCGGGAGAGCGTTTGCGCCGGTGGGCCGCCGTGGATGGCTTCGGTGCCGGAGAGGTCCAGATAGGCTTCGTCAATGGACACAGGCTGCACGAGCGGCGTCAAGGCCGTCATTTTCTCCCGGATTCGTCTGCCTTCGGCGCTGTATTTCTTGTGATCGGGCTTCACCACCACAGCATCAGGGCAGGCTTTCAACGCCTTGAACATGGGCATGGCCGAACGCACGCCGTAAAGCCGGGCGATGTAGCAGCAGGTTGAAACAACGCCGCGTTGTCCGCCGCCGACAAGGACGGGTTTATCCTTCAGGCTTGGATCATCGCGCTTTTCTATGGCTGCGTAGAAGGCATCGCAGTCGAGGTGGGCAATGGCCAGTGTTCGCAAGTCGGCGTGGTCGATCCTGCGCCCACTGCCGCAAGTGCTGCAGGTTCCGGCGGTCTCGTCGGCTATGGTGTGGCAATCCCGGCAGAGTGAAGCCATGATGATGACGTCGCATGAAGTCCCGCTACGGGCAACAAACCGCCTCAAACCCGTAAATAAAGATTAACGATCTCGGTGGTAGGTGGAGTGAGTTAGGAGTACTTGGCCGATTCGGCCTTGAAAAAGGTGCCATGTCCGACACAGCCCGCCAGTCCGTTCTTGTCGTAGAAGACAATGACCTGAACATGCGCCTGTTCTGCGATCTTCTGGACGCATACGGCTATGACACGCACCAGTGCAAGGACGGCGAGAAGGCCGTTGAGCTTGCGCGACAGGAGCTTCCGGACCTGATCATCATGGATATCCAGCTGCCTGAAGTCTCTGGCCTCGATATTACGCGCTGGCTCAAGGACGACGAAGACCTGGCGCATATTCCCGTGCTGGCTGTGACGGCATTTGCCATGCGGTCAGATGAAGAGCGCGTTCGAGCGGCGGGATGCGAGGGCTATTTGTCGAAGCCCATCCAGATCGGATCGTTCATCAAAGCTGTCGAATCACTCATACAGGGCACAGAGAAGGCGGCATGAGCGCTCATATCCTTGTTGTCGATGATATCGAAGCCAACCGGCGGCTGCTCCAGGCCAAGCTGGAAGCCAAGTATTTCACCATCAGCCTCGCGAGCGACGGCCATGAGGCCATCGAAAAGACGAAGCAAGATCAGCCGGATATCATCCTGCTCGATGTCATGATGCCCGGCATTGACGGGTTTGAGACCTGCAAGCGCCTCAAAGCCGATCCCGAAACCGCGCATATTCCGGTCGTCATGGTTACGGCGCTGTCTGAGGTTGAGCATCGGGTGCGGGGGCTGGAGGCTGGCGCAGAGGACTTTCTCTCCAAGCCGGTCGACGATTTCGCCCTGATGTCGCGCATTCGTACGCTCAGCCGTTACAATGCCGTTGCGCAGGAATTGCGCCAGCGCGAAGCCAGTGGGGTGCGCGCAGGCCTGTTGGACGATGTCGACCAGGGCGAGCTTGATGCGCCGTCGCGCGTGCTCGTGATCGATGACAACCCGCGCTCTTCGGCCAGGCTTGCTGCGCCGCTTCGTGCGGCTGGCCATACCGTGGTGACGCTTCAGGACGAAGGTGGCGGGCTGGGCAATGCCATGGAGGGCGGGGCCGATCTCGCCATTCTGTCCATGGGGTGCAGCGAGTTTGATGCGCTGCGCCTCTGTGCCCAGTTCAAGATGACCCATCACACACGGTCGCTGACGGTGGTGGTTGCGTATCAGGATGGCGAAATGGAACAGGCGCTGCAGGCCATGGAGCTTGGCGCGAGCGATATGATTCAGGTGCCCATCGACGACCAGGAGTTGCTGGCCCGGGTCAGGACGCAGACCCGGCGCGGCCGATATATTGATATCCTGCGCCAGCGCGTCGACCGGGGCATGGAACTCGCGATCGTCGACCAGCTGACCGGCCTCTATAATCGCCGCTACCTGATGACCCAGCTCGACCAGAGGCTACAGCGCGCCGCGCTTGGTGGGGAAACCCTGTCGGTGATGGTCGCTGACATCGATCACTTCAAGCAGGTCAACGACACCTATGGCCACGATGCCGGTGACAAGGTCCTGCAGGAGCTTGCGCGGCGGCTTAAGTCCAATGTTCGCCCATCCGACGTTGTCTGCAGGCAAGGCGGTGAGGAATTCGTTGTCATCATGCCGGATACGCCGGGCGATATCGCCTGCACGGCTGCAGAGCGCATCCGCAGGGCTGTTGCCGCCGATCTGTTTGAGGTTGACGGTGTGCCTGTTGCGCTGGAAGTGACGCTCAGTGGCGGCGTTTCGGCCTACCGGCCTAACAATGACACGCCGGCGGCAATGCTCAAGCGCGCCGACGAGGCGCTCTACAAGGCCAAGGAGGCGGGCAGAAACCGCGTGGAGAGCGTCGCTGCATAGCTGCTCACCGCCATCTCAGCGCAAACAAAAACGGCCCGCTTGATGCGGGCCGTTGTGTTTCTGTGTGCCTGAGTCAGATCTACTTGATCTTACCTTCCTTGAACTCGACGTGCTTGCGCACAACCGGGTCGTATTTCCGCATCACGAGTTTCTCCGTGATGTTGCGCGGATTTTTCTTCGTGACATAGAAAAAGCCTGTCCCTGCAGAGGAATTCAGGCGAATCTTGATGGTTGCTGGCTTGGCCATGATCCGGGGCTCTTTGAGCTGAAAACTGCGAAAGGGCGTGTAATGACGGCGCGCGGGCGCGAAGTCAAGCGGCGGGGTGCGGCTTACGGAAGACAAGGCGGGTCCATCGAACGCCCTCGCGCTGGTTCTCCGGTTGCAGCGCATCTGTCTCTGCCTCGTAGATGCATTCCAGGTCCATGCCGAGGGCAAACCCCTTGGTTTCGTCTGCGGTGACCTCAAACATGCGCCGCCCGTCAGGGACAGGGCCGTGGCGAAGGTAAAAGACGAGCAAACCGCCGGGCGACAGCAATTTGGCAAGCACGGGAAAGCCCGTAATGCGTTCGTCATCGTCCAGATGCATCCACACCGCTGATAACCAGACCAGATCGTAGGTCGCACCCAGGGCCAAGATGGCCGGGATATCAGGCAGGCTGTCCTCAATCCAAGTGATCCTTGGGGAATCGTGCGTGGCCTCGGCAAAGGTGCGCAGGGCTTCGACCGGTTCGGCGGCGACGACCGTATGGCCAAGGCTGGCAAACCACGCAGCATCGCGGCCCGTGCCAGCACCAATATCGAGCACGCGCGAGGGTTCTGTGGGCAGAAGGTGCGCAAAAGGCGCAGTGAGTGCGTGCGAAGACAACCGCTCATACCGGTCAAACAGCGTGCCTTCGACCGCTTCGGCAGCATAGCCCTGCCATGGTTTTCCTTCGTCGCTCATAGCCTGTCCTGACTATGTCCGGTGCGGGTCCATCGCAGGAAGGGTGGGCCTGGATCATCCTGCGGCTTGTCGAGGCGCTCGCCGATCTCGCGAAGCATGAAGCGTGTGACGCTGGGCAGGTCCAGCGCCATGGCGTCGGCAAGGGTTACCCATTGCAGGTCATGGAGCTCAGCGCCATCGACCGGTGGGCGTTCGTCTATCAGCGTGTCCTCGGCTTCGGCCATGAAGAAGCGGGCGTCGAAACGTTTCGGTCGGTAGGGCGGCGTGATGGCGCGGCCGATAAAGATCATCCCCTTCAGGCACGGTGCGGCGTTGAGGCCGTAATACGTCTCCCAGCCCGCTGGCGCTTTGCCGCCGATGCTTTCGTCCCGGCCGACGATGAGGCCAGTTTCCTCGAAGGTCTCGCGGATCGCCGTAAGGGCAAACGCGCGGGGTTTCCGGCGAGACTGGATGAGCAGTTTCTCCTCCACCGGCGCGCGAAGCTCCGAAACAGTCGGGGCGCGGCCATCCTGCGGATCTACGCGTCCGCCCGGGAAGACGTATTTGTCGGGCATGAAATCGTGCCGCCCTGAACGCTTGCCCATTAATACGCGGGGGGTGGCCTGATCCCGGCGCACGAGGATAAGCGTTGCAGCATCTTTCGGGCGCGGCGATGGGTTCTTAGTGTCGACCACGTCGCCATCGTCCTCCTTATCGAAGGCAGAAGGGAGTGGCTTGTTCATCGGGCCTTCTTTCGGCGCTTGTGCTTCGGCGTTGTCGTCTTGGACTTTTTTGGGCGACGGCGATCATCGGACTGTTTCCCGGCCGCCGGGGCGTCTGCGCCTTTTTTCTTCGGGCGCGGCTTGGACAGCATGGTGAGGCGCAGCCCACCATCGAGCGGCGTGACTTCCTCAAGGCGTACGGTCACGGTCTGGCCCAGCTCGAAGCGTTGGCCGGAGCCTCGGGCGATGAGCGCCATCGCAGCGCTGTCATGGATCCAGAAGTCGTCAGACAAGGTGCGGATCGGTACGAAGCCATCCGCAGACGTATCGGCGAGGCGGATAAAGAGGCCAGCGCCTGTAACACCGGTGATGCGGCCTTCGAACTCTGCGCCGACCTTGTCTTCGAGGAAAAGCGCAAGATAGCGATCTGTCGCCTCGCGCTCGGCGGCCATGGAGCGGCGCTCTGTCGTGACGAGGTGTTCTGCGGTTTCTTCGAGCCGCACGGCCTCCGTCTGGCTGAGGCCGTCCGGGCCAACGTCCAGTGCAGTGATCAGGGCGCGGTGGACGACGAGGTCGGCGTAGCGTCGGATCGGCGACGTGAAATGCGCGTACTTCGAGAGGTTCAGGCCGAAGTGGCCGAGATTTTCAGGCGCGTAGACCGCCTGAGACTGGCTGCGCAGAACGACTTCGGAGACGACTTCGGAATGCTCGCCGCCAGCCATGTCCGTCAGCAACCGATTGAACCGCTTCGTCTGCGCACGCTCGCCCTTTGGCCACTTGATCCCGAGGGTCTGCAGGAAATCTGCAAGGCCGGCGATCTTTGCGTCGGACGGCGCATCGTGCACGCGGTAGAGCAGTGCAGACTTCGCCTTTTCAAGCGTTTCTGCCGCGGCAACATTGGCCTGGATCATCATTTCTTCGATCAGCTTGTGGGCATCGAAGCGTTCTTTCGTGGTGATCCCTGCGACGGTGCCATCCTCAGCAATTTCGACGCGGCGCTCGGGCAGGTCCAGCTCCAGGGGTCCCCGCCGCTCACGGGCTTCTGTGAGCGCGGCGTAGGCACCCCACAGGGGCTTGAGAACGGACTCCAACAGCTCAAGCGCGCGGTCTGAGCTCGGGTGGCCATCAATCGCGGCTTGCGCCTCTTCATAGGAGAGCTTGCCGGCTGAGCGCATCATCCCGCGAATAAAGCGGTGGCTACGCTTCGTGCCGGCCGTGTCGAATTCCATCTCGACGGCCATGCAGCGTCGCAGCTCGTCCTCACGCAGGGAGCATTCATCGGCGGAGAGCTCGAAGGGGAGCATCGGGACAACCCGGTCCGGGAAGTACGTCGAGTTGCCACGCCTGCGGGCTTCGCGGTCGAGGTCTGAGCCTTCAGTTACGTAGGCCGCGACATCGGCAATCGCGACGATGACCCGCCAGCCGTCCTTTAGCGCCTCGGCGTAGACAGCGTCGTCATGGTCACGGGCGTCAGCGGGGTCGATGGTGATGAGGGGGATCTGGGTGAGGTCTTCGCGCTCGGTCGGGGCGGGCTTGGCATTACGGGCCTGTTCCAGCGCGGCCTCTGGGAACTCGGTGGGGATGCCGTGGGCGTGAATGGCGAGGAGGCTGGCGGCGCGGGGATCTCCGGCGCGGCCTATGATCTCTTTCACAACGGCCTTTTTCGGGCCGTGGGGCTTGCCATGCTTCGGGTGGGCGAGGACAAGGTCACCGTCTTCGGCGCCTTTACGGTCGCCTTCGTCCACGATCAGTTCGCGCCGGTCCTTTCGGCTGGCGGATTCGATGCGCCCGCCAAAGCGCGTGCGGGTGAACAGGCCGGTGACGGCGCGATCTTCGTTACGATCGAAAACCTTGATGGCTTTGGCTTCCCACTGGTCGTTGCGATGGGCGACGGCGCAGAGCGCCCGGTCGCCGACGCCGGGGTGGCGGCCTGCCTTGGTCTTTCCGTGCTGAAGCCCGGTGTAGACGATATCAGGCCCCCAGGGGCCATCACGGCCGGAGGCGCGCCCAATCAGATCGCCATCGCTGTCGAGGCGCTCGAAAACGACGACTCCCGTGGGCGGCGGGGTATCGGCCTTAGCGAAGGCCCGCTTGCCCGTGCGCTCGAGCAAGCCTTCGGATTCAAGCTCGGACAGGATGGTGCGCAAAGTGACGCGCTCAGTCCCTTTCACCTTCAGGCCGCGGGCAATGTCGCGCTTGGTGGTGATGTCGGGATTATCGGTCAAAAAGGCGAGAACGGTCTCGCGGTCTGGAAAACTCATGGAGGCAATATAGGGGAGTCGCGCGACAATTGCGCGAAACGATTGTCAGGACTGCGCGGAAAGGCGCATCCGGGCAATAAAAGGCTCGAAGCCGGCTTTCTCATAGGCCCGGATCGCGCCGGTGTTTTCCGCGTAGACGGTGAGCTGGACT
>JBCBWQ010000013.1:7669-23050 GCA_039817025.1 Pseudomonadota bacterium
TTCAGTGAGGCCCATGGCGCGTGACCAGTCGATCAGGGCGTCAATGATGAGCGGGTTGGCACCTTTGCCCCGCCATTCGGGCTCGACCCACATGAAGCCGAGATAGGCGTGGTGGTCGTGTTCGAAATAGTGCGTCGACTTCATCGTCCGCGCCGAGCCTGAGGCGATGATCGCGCCGTCCGCTTCGGCAACAAGCACTTCTGCGTCCGGTGCGTCGATGAGTGCGGCAAGGTCGTAATAGCTGACGGGGTCAGGCTTGATCGTGGGATCGTAGGGGCGTTCCGCGGCAATGATGCCCTGCTCGAAACGCTTGAGCGTCGGCAGGTCGGCCCGGGTGGCTGGGCGGATTTTGAATGCCAAACGCTAATCCTTCTTTTTTGGCGCGGCTTTCTTTTTCTTGGCGGGCGCTTTTTTCTTTTTTCCGCCCTTGGTGGCGCGCTCGGCGATCAGTTGAACGGCCTGTTCGAGAGAGACGTTTGGCGGGTCGACGTCCTTCGGCAGGGTCGCATTGATCTTGCCGGATTTGACGTAGGGGCCGTAGCGACCTTCGAGGACCTGGATCGGCTCGTCGGTCTCAGGGTGCTTTCCGAGGTCTTTGAGGACCTTGGCTTGCGTTTGCCCGCGTCCGCGCGGATTGGCGCGCTTATCGGCGATGGCAGCGACGGCGCGGTTGAGCCCGATGTCGAAGACTTCGTCGACCGAGCCGAGATTGGCGTAGGTCTTCAGGTGCTGCACGTAGGGGCCGTAGCGGCCGATATTGGCGAGAATCGGCTCGCCATCTTCCGGGTGAACGCCGACCTCACGGGGCAGGGAGATCAGCATCACGGCCTTTTCGGCATTGATTGAGGCAACGTCCCAGCCCTTGGGAATGCTTGAGCGTTTGGGCTTTTCTTCGCCCTCAAGCGCCATTTCGAGATAGGGTCCGAAGCGGCCGGACTTGAGCAGGATTGGCGCGTTATAGTCCGGGTGAACGCCGACTTCCTCGCCATCCGGATTGATTGCGGTCTCGCTTTCGGAGTCGACCGAGAAAGCGCGGGTGTGTTTGCATTCCGGATAGTTCGAGCAGCCGACAAAGGCACCGTGGCGGCCAAGCTTGAGGCTGAGTTGGCCTTCATTGCAGAGGGGGCAGAGGCGCGGGTTCTCCTTGGGCGTGCCGTTTTCGTCTGTCGCGGGGAAAACGTATGGCCCCAAGGCTTCGTTCAGCGCATCGAGCACGTGGGTGACGCGCAGGTCCTTGGTCTCCCCGATTGCGGCTGAAAACTCTGTCCAGAATTCGCGGAGGAAGGCTTTCCAGTCCAGCTTGCCGTCGGAGATGACGTCGAGCTTCTGTTCCAGGTTTGCCGTGAAGTCGTATTCGACATAACGCGGGAAGAAATTCTCCAGAAACGCGGTGACGAGGCGGCCCTTGTCCTCGGGGATGAGCTGTTTTTTCTCAATGCGGACATAGTCGCGGTCTTCCAGCGTCGACAGGGTCGAGGCGTAGGTCGACGGGCGACCGATGCCGAGCTCTTCGAGGCGTTTCACGAGCGAGGCTTCGGTGAAGCGCGGGGGCGGGGCGGTGAAGTGCTGGGAGTTTGTTGCTTCGACGAGGTCCGCGTGTTCCCCTTCGGTCAGTTTCGGCAGGCGGGCGTCGGCCTCGTCGTCTTCGTCGGTGTCGTCCCGGCCTTCTGTGTAGAGCTTGATGAACCCGTCAAAGACCACGACCTGGCCGGTGGCGCGCAGGGTCGCGCGCTTGTCTTTTGAGGCGAGGTCGATGGTGGTCCGCTCGAACTGGGCGGCTTCCATCTGCGAGGCGACGGCGCGCCGCCAGATCAGGGCATAGAGCTTCCACAGGTCGCCGTCAGAGGCTTTGTAGTCGTCCGGCCGGATGGAAAAATCGGTCGGGCGGACGGCCTCGTGGGCCTCCTGGGCGTTCTTCTGCTTTGAGGAGTAGCGGCGCGTCTTCTCGGGCAGGTAGTTCGCGCCATAGTCGGCTTTGATCTGGTCGCGGGCGGCGGCGTAGGCCTCCTCGGCCATGTTGACACCATCGGTCCGCATATAGGTGATGCGGCCTTCCTCGTAGAGCTTCTGGGCGGCCTGCATGGTGCGCTTGGCGGAGAAGCCGAGCTTGCGCGAAGCTTCCTGCTGGAGCGTCGAGGTGATGAAAGGCGGGGGCGGATTGCGTTTGACCGGCTTGGCTTCGACATTGGCAACGGTATAGCCGCCAGCGTTCACGGCTTCGAGCGCGGCGTCGGCGGAGCCCTTGTCGCCGAGGGTGAATTTCTTGAGCGTCTCGCCGTCCAGGGCGTAGAGGCGGGCGTCGAAGTCTGTCCCGTTCGGTGCGCGGAGCTTGGCCTGCACCTGCCAGTATTCCTGCGGGACGAAGGTTTCGATTTCGAGTTCACGCTGACAGACAATGCGCAGCGCCACGGACTGGACGCGGCCGGCCGAGCGTGACCCCGGCAGCTTGCGCCAGAGGACCGGAGACAGGTTGAAGCCCACCAGATAGTCCAGCGCGCGGCGGGCGAGATAGGCTTCGACCAGTTCGTCATCGATCTGGCGGGGTTCGGCCATGGCTGTAGTGACCGCGGATTTGGTGATCGCGTTGAACACCACGCGCTCGACATCGACATCCTTTTTCAGGGCGCGGCGCTTTTTCAGGGCTTCGAGCAAGTGCCAGGAGATGGCCTCGCCTTCCCGGTCGGGGTCGGTCGCGAGGATCAGTTTTTCGGAGCCTTTAACGGCGTCGGCGATCTCGCGGATGCGGCCCTGGGACTTGGAATCAGCCTCCCAGACCATCTCGAAATCATTGTCGGGATCCACCGAGCCATCCTTGGAGGGCAGGTCCCGGATATGGCCGTAGGAGGCGAGGACTTTGTAGTCATCGCCCAGATACTTGTTGATGGTCTTGGCCTTTGCTGGGCTCTCGACAACGACAACTTTCATGGGCGCTCCCCTTCAAGGCGGCGGAAAGTGGGTCCGCGGCCTTCGCCTGTCAAGCGAAGGAAGGATGACAGGTTCAAATCACGGTGCGACGCTGCGCGCCTTAGCCGTCCTCGCGATAGGCGATCAGGGTGAGCGTTGTGAACAGTGCAAACAGCGCCGGTGACCAGGCTGCGACGATGGGCGGGGCAGCGCCGCTTGCCCCGAGGCTGGAGGCAAACTGGGTAATGAAAAACAAGCCGATCGCGGCCGCCGCACCGGTTGCAATGAGGCGCGGCGTGCCCCCTAAACGCGCGAGCCTCAGGCAGGCAATTGCACCGATTAGCGCCATGGCGACAAACAGGACCGGCGCGGCCAATAGGCTGTGCCACCGCATGGCATACCGCGAGCCATCCAGACCGGCTTCCGAGGCTTGCTCGATAAATCCGGGGAGCGCCCAGAACCCGATTGTATTGGGCGAAGCGAACTCATCCAGCAGTTTGTCTGCATCAAGGTTTGTCGGGATGGAGAGAAAGTCGCGCTGGATGGGCGGTGAGCCCGGCACGTTCTCCACGATGTTTTCAAGTTGCCAGAAGCCGTCGAGCAGCCGCGCGCGGCGAGCGTCGATGCGGCGCACGAAGGCGAAGGCCTGCGTGGGTCGGCCGTTGATGTAGAGGCGCTCTTCCTCGATCAGCTTCACGTCGGTGAGCGTTGCGCCGCCTGAGCCCTCGACGCCATCCGCGTGGATGACAATCTGGCGTGAGTCGTCGCCCTGACGCAGCCAGACACCGTTCTGGGCGATTTGCATGGTCGGTCGGCCATCTTCAAGGAGGCGGGAGCGCTCTTCCTCAAAGCGCGCTGTGAGACTGGCACCGAGCGGATTGAGAACCGTCGTGGCGAAGACGCCGAATGCGGCAGCCATCACGATGGCCGGCGTCAAGAACCGCCAGGCAGACATTCCTGACGCGCGAATGATCGATAGTTCTGACCGGCGATTAAGCCTCGAATAGGCGATAACAGCGCCGATAAGGATTGCGAAGGGCAGGGTTTGCTCAATGAGCATGGGTAGCTTCATCAAGGTCAGGCGGATGGCACCGATGGGTGTCAGTTCAATGTCGCCGCCCACGGTACGCATCTGCTCAACAACGTCCACGAGAACGATGGCGAGGATAAAAATGCCGAGGACAAGCGCCAGGCCGGAGAGGCATTCGCGCAGGATGTAGATCTGTATGCGGGAAAAAAGCGGCATCAGGCTGGCGCACTCAGATTGCGCAAAGTGGCTTCGCGCCGGTTGACGGTTCCGATCCGGCGACCCTTGGCGAGGAACAGCCAGGAGCAAACAAGGATGACGAGGATTGGCACCGCCCATTGCGCTGCGTTGAGGCTACGATCGCCGGCGGCTGCAGATTGAACGGCGAGTTGAACGATGACCACGCCGAGGGCTGCAGCGGTCGAGATCGCAATGCGACGTCCGTAACCCTTGCGGCTGAAATCGCCGCCGAGAACAGCGAGGATGGCAATAAAGGCCATGGCAATGTTGAGCAGCGGCATCGTCAGGCGGGCATGGGCTTCGGCGCGATAAACCTCGCGGTCCTGTCGCTCCAGATAACTGGTTTCATCGATGAAGAAGAGCTCGTGGAGATATTTGTCGGACGACTTGAGGACAAGATCTGAGTCTTCTTGGAGAAATGGCGAGAGGTCGAAGGTGTATTGTTCGAAATCGAGGATGGATAGCGCGCCATTATCGTCGAGTTGATGGATCTGGCCTTTGTTCATGACAATGGCGGCAACGCCTTCAACGGTGACGATGGCACCGGTCCGGGCAAGATAGTCCACGGCCCGTTCAGGGTCGCGCTCGTCGGAGATGTAGATGCCGCGTAGCTCGCCGCCGGCGCTGTCACGGGCGAAAAATGTCAACTCGTCGCCTGCGGAGGTGAACTGGCCAGGACGGATCAGCGCAGCGGCAAGGTCTGCGCGCGCTTCTGAGACAGTGGCGCGCATTTCGCGCTGGGTCGTGGGCTGGATCCAGAGATTGACGGTGAGGTGAGCGATCGCTGCGATACACGCGAGTCGCAGAATTGGGGCCGCAACCTGCCAGCGCGTCATGCCAGCGGCCTGCGCCACGACAATCTCGTTGTCCTGGTGGATGCGGTTCAGTGACCAGATTGCACCGACAAACAAGGCGAGCGGCATCAAGAGGGCGATGATCTGCGGAGCCCCAAGCGCTACGATGTAGAAATAGGTCAACGCGGACTGGCGGTTTTCGACCAGAAGCTCTGTCTGCGACAGGCCTTGCGCAAGAAGAGCAAGAAGCGCCAGTCCACCGACGATGATGACCAGCGCCCTCAGCACGGCATAGAAAACGTAGCTTTGAACGCGGTTCATTGGCGAAGACGGCCTTCGGTCTTGATCGAAATCAGGATCATTCCCCTGCTAACGAGTTGCGCGCGCCGCGTCGATGCTTAGTTTCCACCGCAAACGGAGTTCTAGCACATGAAAATCACGTTCGCGCCACAAGCGAAAGCCGACATCTCTGCATTCATCGTCGATGAGGGTGGTAAACTGCCGGAAGCGGCAACGGCGCTCGATGAGGCATCTGGCGGCTTGTTGACCGAAGCCCTGGCGGCGGACCGCTTCAATGGCGGGCGCGGTCAGCAGGCGCTTGTCGTGTTGCCCAAGGATGCCCCCGCACGGCGCGCGGTGCTGATCGGCGGCGGCAAAGCCAAGGACCGGGATGCCCGGGCGCTGGAGCTTGTGGGCGGCGCGCTGGTGAAAGCCAACGCTTCAAGCGGTTTCAAGACCATGGCCGTCCACACCAGCGGCCCCGACGAAGCGGCGCGCATTGCGCTGGGCGCGAAACTGGCCGCCTATCGCTACGATGAGTGGTTCACGACGCTGAAAAAGGATCAGAAGCCGAGCCTGACGGGCGTCAGCTTTGTCGTGGAGGATACAAAGGCTGCAAAGGCGGCCTGGAAGCCGCTCGAGGCGTCAGCGGAGGGCACCTACCTTGCCCGCGATCTGGTGAATGCACCGCCAAACGATCTTTATCCGGCAACCTTTGCCAAGCGTCTACAGGCGCTTGAGGCCGATGGACTCGAGGTGGAAATCCTGGGCGAGAAGGAGATGAAGGCACTCGGCATGGGGTCGCTGCTTGGCGTGGGCCAGGGCTCGGTCAAGGAATCCAAGCTCGGCATCATGAAATGGAATGGCGGAAAGGCCGGTGAGGATCCCGTTATCCTGTGCGGCAAGGGGGTCTGCTTCGATACTGGCGGCATTTCGCTCAAGCCTGGACCCGGCATGGAGGACATGCGCGGCGATATGGGCGGGGCCGCTGCTGTAACAGGCGCAATGAAAGCGCTGGCAGCGCGCAAGGCCAAAGCAAACGTGATCGGTCTTGTCGGGCTTGTGGAAAATATGCCGGATGGCGACGCGATCCGGCCTGGCGACATTCTCACATCGGCCTCGGGGCAAACCATCGAGGTTCAGAACACCGATGCTGAGGGGCGCCTCGTCCTTGCAGACGTGCTTTGGTACGCGCAGGAAAAGTTCCAGCCGAAAGCAATCGTCGATCTTGCGACCCTCACAGGCGCGGTTGTGATTTCGCTTGGGCACCACCATGCCGGGCTCTTTACGGAGAGCGACTCGCTGGCCAATGCGCTGACGAAAGCCGGTTTGGATGCGGGTGAGCGCGTATGGCGCCTGCCGCTGGGACCAGAATATGACAGGCTGCTGAAGTCCAAATTTGCCGACATGCGCAACATTGGCGGCCGGGCCGCAGGGTCGATTACCGCAGCGCAGTTCCTGAAGCGCTTCATCAAGGACGGCGTTGAGTGGGCGCACCTCGATATTGCAGGGGTGGCATGGGTTGAGGGTGAAAAGGCCTCGACGGATCCGAGCTGGGCCTCCGGCTTCGGCCCGCGCCTGCTCGACCAGTGGATCGCCGACAATTACGAGGGCTAGGCATGGCCGGGGCGGGGCCTGAATGGTGGTTCTATCATCTCGAACGGACCTCGCTTGAACAGGCGGCGGGGCCGCTTTTGTCGAAGTGTCTGGAGCGCGGCTGGCGAGTGCTGGCCGTCTGTCCCTCCGCTGAGCGTCGGGCGGCGCTTGATGCGGCGCTCTGGACCTTCGATGAAAAGTCTTTCCTGCCGCACGGGGACGCTGCGGCGCCGGGGCTTGATCCAGCGCGTCAACCCATCCTGCTGACCGCCTCACTCGACAATCGCAATGAGGCGGCCGTCGCTTTCCTCCTCGACGGGGTCGATGCGCCGCCGGATGCTGCTTTCGAACGCTGCATGGTGATGTTCGATGGAGCGGACAATGATGTGCGCGCCAAGGCCCGTACCCAGTTCAAGGCAGCCAAGGATGCCGGGTTCGTGACGCGATATTTCCAGCAAACGCCCAATGGCGGCTGGAAAGAGGCGGGCGTTTAGCACCATTGCCCTGGCGGCTGTTGCGGCGCGCGCCGGTGCCCGCTATAGGCGCGCCGAGATACCCGTCCCAGAGTTCAGGAGCCTGTCATGGCCGTTCAACGCACCTTTTCCATCATCAAGCCAGACGCTACGGCTCGCAATCTGACCGGCGCGGTCAATAAGGTCATTGAAGAGGGGGGTCTGCGCATCGTTGCCCAGCGCCGCATCCACATGACGCAAGCGCAGGCTGAGCGGTTCTACGATGTCCACAAAGAGCGCCCGTTCTTTGGCGAACTGGTTGAGTTCATGACGTCAGGCCCGGTCGTTGTGCAGGTGCTTGAGGGTGAGGACGCTGTTGCGCGCTACCGTGAAGTCATGGGCGCAACGAACCCTGCGGAAGCGGCTGAGGGGACGATCCGTAAGCTCTATGCACAGTCGATTGGCGAGAACTCCGCCCACGGCTCTGACAGCGAAGAGAATGCCGCCATCGAGATCGCGCAGTTCTTCTCCGAGGCAGATATCGTCGGCTAGTCCGGTTCCGGGTTACTCGCGAAAGTATTTGTTAGTCTGTCCACGATACGGAATGAATCCGTATCGAAGGGCATGGGATGCGTAGACTCGTTTATACAAGTACAGCGGCACGAATGATGGCCGCCGATGATCTGAATCGCATCCTCGCTGCCTCTCGCGCGAACAACGCACGCGACGGCATTTCCGGACTGCTCGTCTATCATGATGGATGCTTCCTTCAGGTCCTTGAAGGCGAGCCGGAGGCTGTTGAGCAGTGCTATGCGCGGATCCGCCGGAATCCGTATCATCACAGCGCCATTCTCATGATGTCGGAGACCGCGCCCGTGCGTGTATTCGATGGATGGCGTATGGCCTACAAGGCTTTTGACGACCTACCGGCCAGCCAGCAGCGGCAGTTCACCGATATTCGGGCGCTCAGCGAGGAGGAAGGCCGCGGGGTGAAAGACCACCCGGCGGTGGGCGCCGTCTTGCTTGCCTTCCTGTCGAGCTTTCGGGATCTCGATATCGCTGTCTAGCCGGGCCTAAAGTGCCGGCTGTATGGGACCGTCCGCGCGGCCATGGACAAATTGATCGACGTGTCCATTGCCCGAAGAGTCAATTGCGCTGGCTGGGCCGCGCCAGATGATGCGGCCTTCATACAGCATGGAGATTTCGTCTGCGATCTTTCGGGCCGAGGCCATGTCGTGGGTGATTGACACGGCCGCTGCGCCCAACGCCTTCACCTGCTCAATGATGAGGTCGTTGATGGCGTCTGCGGTGATCGGATCGAGGCCGGTTGTCGGTTCGTCGAAGAAAATCAGGTCAGGCTTCGAGATGATGGCGCGGGCGAGACCGACGCGCTTTTGCATGCCGCCGGAAATCTCGGCCGGGTAGAGGTCTGCCACGTCGCTGCCAAGGCGAACCTGCTTCAGCGTATCGATGGCGCGCTCGCGGGCGTCCTTGCGGCCCAGGCCTTCGGCCTGCAGCAGGCGGAAGGCGACGTTCTCCCAGACCTTCAGGCTGTCGAACAGCGCGCCGGACTGGAACAACATGCCGATGCGCGCGCGCATGGCATCGCGCTTCTTGCCTTCGGCGCGGGTAACGTCCTGCCCGTCAAATTCTATGGTGCCGGAGTCTGGCGTCATCAGGCCGAGCGCGTTCTTGAGCATGACCGACTTGCCCGAACCCGAGCCGCCGAGGACCACCAGCGACTGGCCGGGTGCCACATCGATATCGACGCCTTGCAGGACTTTCTTGGGTCCAAATGCCTTGTGGACGCCTGAAAGTTTCAGAATGGGCTGGGTCATAGACCGATCCTCACGAACAGGGTCGACAGCACGTAGTTGAACGCGAGCACGAGGACCGCAGCACCCACCATGGAGAGGGTTGCTGCGCGGCCCACGCCGGTTGCGCCAGCTTCGGAACGATCGCCCTGGTAGCAGCCCATAATCGCGATGACGCCGCCGAAGACCACGGCTTTGATGAGGCCGACGGTGATGTCTTCTGGCGTCACGAAATCGAGCGTATTGCGCAGATAGGTGGTCGAGTCGAAGTCGAGTGAGAACACCGAGACCGCCCAGCCGCCCATGACGCCGATGATGTTGGCAACCACGACCAGCAGGGGCAGCGCGATGATCGCGGCTGTGAAGCGGGGGGCGTAAAGATAGCGATAGGGATTGGCCGACAGGGTCTTGAGCGCGTCGATCTGTTCTGTGACGCGCATCGCGCCAATCTCAGCAGCGATCCCGGCAGAAACGCGCCCGGCCAGCATGAGGCCAGTAATCGTCGCGCCAAGTTCTCGCGTAATGCCGAGAACGACAATGTTGGGTACGAATTGCTCGGCCCCATACCGCGAACCGCCGGTGTAGATGTTCAGCGCAAGGGCTGCACCGATGAAGATGGAGGAGAGTCCAACGACCGGAAGAGAGTAGAACCCGATCCTGATGAACTGTTTCCAGACCTCGCCGAGATACCAGCGCGGCGTAAAGGCAGCGCCGATGACGTTTCCAGCAAAGATGGCCAGCTTGCCCGACTCCCGCAGGAGACCCAGCGTGGCGGCCCCGATCCATTGCAGGGGATTGGGAAATCCGCCCTTGGTATCAGCGCTCATACGTTCGCTCCACACGTGGCCCCAGGGCCGTGAGTAGTTCATAGCTGATCGTGCCAGCACGCGATGCCTGTGCCATCAGATCGGCCTGTTCGCCAAGGACTTCAACGCTTGCGCCCGGTTTTGCAAGGGGGGCGGCTGCCGTAACGTCGATTGTCGCCAGATCCATGGAGACCCGCCCGACGAACGGACAGGGCTGGCCGCCGAGGATCGCGATACCGGTGTTGCTGAATGACCGCAGGAGCCCGTCAGCATAACCGAGGCTGAGCGTGGCGAGTTTGGCGGGTGCCTCGAAGCGGTGGGTTGCGCCGTAACCGACCGTTTCACCGGGTTCAACGTCATGGACCGATAGGATCTTGGCTGTGAGGGTCACGACGGTATCGGTGTCAGGTGCCCCGCCATAGAGCGCGATGCCCGGCCGCGTCAGGTCGAACGCGTAGTCCGGCCCGAGGGCGCATCCGGCGCTGTTTGCAAGGCTTTTGGGGATGCCTGGAAAGTGATCGGCGATGGCGCGGAAATCGCCAAGCTGGCGGATCGTCATCGGATTTGACGCGTCTTCTCCGCAAGCGAGGTGGGACATGATCAGGCTCGGCGTGTGATCCCGCGCGGCTGCGTCGGACAGTGCGCTGACTTCCGAGACAGGCAGGCCAAGCCGGTTCATGCCTGTGTCGAATTTCAACGCGAAGGGTTGCTCGAGCCGGCCCTTGAACCAGCATTCGACTTGCTCGGGCGTGCTGAGGACGCCGGATAGATTGTGGTCCGTGTAGAGGGCGCGCTCTGCCTTTATGGGACCGTTGAGAACATAGATGCGTGGCTCGGACCCAATTGCTGCCCGGACAGCAATGGCTTCATTGGCGTAGGCCGTGAAAAACGTGCGGCATCCGGCGGCGAACAGCGCCTTGGACACCTCCACCGCGCCAAGCCCGTAGCCGTCTGCCTTTACGGTCGCGCCTGTTTCGCTGCCCGGCGCGCGTGCGCTTAGCCGATGCCAGTTCGAGGCGACGGCGCTGAGGTTGATCGTGGTGACGGGCGCGTAGCTCATGGCTGCGATCTAGGCGGGTTGCAGCGCCTTGTCACTCATCGTCGAAATCGCCGCCATAGGGGCGGTCGAGGTCGCCAAAGCGGGTCACGTCCGCATCAAAGGCGAGCACAACCTTCCCGATAGGACCGTGGCGCTGCTTGCCGATGATGACTTCTGCCGTGCCATAGACCTGGTCCATCCGTTCGCGCCACTTGGCCCATTTCTCATTGGAGGCCGGATCGCCAGGGTCGGCCTGCGGCTCCGTCCGCTCCAGGTAATAGCTTTCGCGGTACACAAACATGACTACGTCCGCGTCCTGCTCGATGGACCCGGACTCGCGAAGATCAGAGAGTTGGGGGCGTTTGTCGTCGCGCTGCTCGACCTGGCGAGAGAGCTGGGACAGGGCGACAACCGGGACGTTGAGGTCCTTTGCGAGGGCCTTCAGCGCCATGGTGATCTGTGTGATCTCCTGCACACGGCTGTCGTTTGAGCGGCCCGTGGTGGAGGTCAGAAGTTGCAGGTAGTCGATGATAATGACGTCCAGGCCGACGGACCGATGCAGGCGGCGTGCGCGGGCGGCGAGCTGGCTGATTGAGAGACCGCCCTGGTCGTCGATGTAGAGCGGCAGATTCTGCAGTTCTTCAGTCGCTTCACGGATTTTCTCGAACTCGTACTTCTCCATGTCGCCCTGGCGGATCTTGTGAGACATGATCCCGGTGCGCTCAGCGATGATCCGCGTGGCGAGCTGGTCGTTTGACATCTCCAGCGAGAAGAAGGCGACGACAGCGCCATCCACGGTCTTTTTGGAGCCGTCTTCCTGTGTCTCGCGGCGGCAGGCGTGGGCGGCGTTGAAGGCGATGTTGGTCGCAAGGGAGGTTTTCCCCATGGAGGGTCGCCCGGCGAGGATGATGAGGTCGGAGTGGTGCATCCCGCCGAGTTTTTCATCGAGGTCCTTCAGGCCCGTTGAGATGCCGGCAATCTTGCCATCACGCTTGAACGCCGCTTCGGCCATTTTCAGCGCTTCTGTCAGGGCCTCCGAGAATGAGCTGAACCCGCGGCTGGAGGAGCCCCGCTCGGCGAGATCAAACAACATGCGTTCGGCCAGCTCGATCTGACGGTCGCCATCTTCATCGGGCTCGGGTTCGAGCGCCCGCGACTTTAAGGTTGCGCCAATGTCGATCAGCTCACGGCGCATGGCGAGGTCGCGGATAATCTTGGCGTAGTCGAGAATTTCAGGGCCAAAGGCCGCGCTGTCGAGGAGTTCGGCCAGGAAGGTTGCGCCGCCGATCTCGGTCAGCCGGTCCTCACGGTCAAAATGCTCGCGCAGGGTTACGCCATCGGCAACGCGGCCTTGCTGGATGAGGGTTTGGCAAACCTCGTAAACAGCCTGGTGGGCCGGCGCGTAAAAGTCCTCTGGCCGCAAGGTGTCCGCAACGCGCTGGAAGGCGTTGTTGTCGAACAGGATCGCGCCGAGCACCGCTGCTTCAGCAGCGAGGTTGTTCGGGCTCTGTTGGGTCGAAACGTCTTCGTGATCTTTGGGCATGACAGCGTTTTAGACTGCAAGAAGGGCGATTTCGCGACTTGACTTTCATCCGTTCGCAGAAGGTTCGAATCCTATCCACGGATTTTGATTCGGAAATGAAAAAGGCCGCGGGCAGGTGCGCCGCGGCCTTCAACAGTTCAGGTTTCGTGACGGTCCTAGTCGTCGCCGTCCGAGGCCATCTGGTCTGCCATTTCAGCAGCAGCTTCGGACAGCTCGCCGGCTTGCTCGCTGGCGATCGATTGCTGTTCGTCGGCGAGGGACCGGATGACGTCCTCACCGGCGGCCTGGCGTTCGGCCTCATCCGGCGAGCGCGCGACGTTGGCCTGGACAGTGACCGTGACTTCCGGGTGCAGGCGGACTTCGACATCAAACAGGCCGATGGTCTTGATCGGCTTCTTCAGGCGCACGGCGCTGCGGGGGATCTTGTGCCCTGCTTCTGCCGCGCCTTCGACGATGTCGCGGGCCGAGACCGACCCGTAGAGCTGACCTGTGTCGCCGGACTGGCGGATCAGGACGAAGACCTGACCGTCGAGCGACTGGCCGGAGGACTCTGCGTTTTCGCGCGCTTCAGCGTTGCGGGCTTCGATCGCGTCGCGCTCGGCTTCGAACTTTGCACGGTTGCGATCATTGGCCAGGAGCGCTTTGCCCTGCGGGATCAGGAAATTGCGGGCGAAGCCGTTCTTGACGGAGACTTCGTCGCCGATGCCACCGAGCTTCTCAACGCGTTCAAGGAGGATGACTTGCATGGGTCTGGTCTCCTTACTTCACAGCGAACGGCAGGAGCGCGAGCATACGGGCGCGCTTGATGGCGCGGGCAAGCTTACGCTGGTTCTTGATGTTCACTGCTGTAATCCGCGAAGGGACGATCTTGCCCTTCTCGGAGATGTAGCGCTGCAGGAGTTTCACGTCCTTGTAATCGATCTTCGGAGCTTTCGCGCCGGAGAACGGATCAACCTTGCGCCGGCGGCCAAAGGGGCGGCGAGCCGGAATGTTGGTGATGTTCATGCCTGATTTCAGGTTTGCCATGGTGTCCTCCTAGTCCCGACGCGATGGGCGCTCTTTGCGCGACAGCATGGGAGAGGGGTCCTCTTCCAATTCGTCGACCTTTATCGTCATGTAACGCATGACGTCGTCGGAGATGCGGTGGCGGCGCTCAAGCTCATGGATGGCCGCGGGCGGGCCGTCGACGTTGAGCAGGGAGTAGTGCCCCTTGCGCTGCTTGTTGATCGGATAGGAGAGGTTGCGCAAACCCCAATACTCGGTCTTGCCGACCTTGGCGCCTTGCTCTTTCAGAAATCCGGAAAGCTCCTCGACGAAGGTATCGACCTGCGCAGGGGAGATGTCGGGTCGTGTAATGACCACGTGTTCGTAGAATGCCAATTTTGGCTCCCGTGTTTGGATCGCGGCGCCGGCGCAGCGGGAGACTGCACTGACGATGGCCCTCGCCAGCCTGGCTCATTCCAGGCGTCTGAGACCGCAATCCGTTCAGCAAACCGCGCATAAGCCTTAAACGCGCTGGAAAATCAAGCGGCTTGCGCTGCTGCGCGGGCGCTTTTACGGGTGGCGGCAACAGGCAGGAGGAGCGCATGTCAGACCTCGCATTCATTTTTCCCGGCCAGGGCAGCCAGTTTATCGGCATGGGCAAGGATCTGGCCGATGCATTCCCGGCGGCGAAAGCGGTGTTCGAAGAAGTGGACGCAGCGCTCGGACAGGACCTGTCCGGGCTCATGTGGGGCGGTGAGATTGAGGCGCTGACGCTGACCTCTAATACCCAACCTGCACTTATGGCCCACAGCGTCGCGGCCATGGCGGCGCTACAGGCGCACTTCGATATATCAGCGAAGGATGCCGCCTTTATTGCGGGGCATTCGCTTGGAGAATACTCGGCACTGGCGGCGGCTGGCGCGCTGTCGGTGACCGATACGGCGAAGCTGTTGCGTATCCGCGGCGACGCGATGCAGGCCGCTGTCCCGGCTGGTGAGGGCGCTATGGCAGCGCTGCTGGGGGCCAGCATCGAGCAAGCGGAGACGGCGTGCGCTGCGGGACAGGCCGCTGGCGGGGTCTGTGAGATCGCCAACGATAATGCGCCGGGGCAGCTGGTCCTATCTGGGTCGAAAGGGGCCGTGGAGGCAGCCTGTGAGCAGGCGAAAGAGGCTGGCGTAAAGAAGGCCATGCTGCTGAACGTATCCGCGCCATTTCACTGCTCCCTGATGCAGCCTGCGGCCGATGCCATGGCCGAGGCCCTGGCGAATGCCGCGATCTCTGAGCCTGCGGCGCCGCTGGTCGCGAACGTCACTGCCGCGCCGACGACAGACGCCGAATCCATCCGCGCGAACCTGATTGCGCAGGTTACGGGCCGGGTGCGCTGGACCGAATCTGTACAATTCATGGTCGCTCAGGGCGTTGCCCGAACAGCAGAAGCAGGTGCAGGCAAGGTGCTGACGGTCATGCAGCGGCGGATCGAAAAGGGACTAGAGGGACACACCCTCGGAACGCCGGATGAACTGGAAGCCTTTGCGAAGGCAGTGAAAGGATAAAGCGATGTTTGACCTGACTGGAAAAACGGCCCTCGTGACCGGAGCCTCCGGCGGCATTGGCCGGGAGATCGCTAAGGCCTTGTCTGAGCGGGGCGCTAAAATTGCGGTTTCGGGAACGCGTGAGGGTGTTCTTGAGGACGTGAAAGCAGACCTTGCAGGGGACGGGGCCGTGGTGACCTGCAACCTGTCCGACGCAGATGCTGTAGACAGATTGGTGGCACGAGCTGAGGAGGCCATTGGTCCGCTCGACATTCTGGTCGCCAATGCCGGTATCACCCGGGACGGCTTGTTGATGCGGATGAAGGACGAAGACTGGACAGACGTGATTGACGTGAATCTCGGATCATACT
>JBCBWQ010000140.1:0-7197 GCA_039817025.1 Pseudomonadota bacterium
ATTTACGTCGGCAATGAGGTTACGCACGTCAACGCTGCGATCAAACCCGATCCTCGCATCACCGCGGCCAGCACCTGCGGGACCGTTGATGTCGAGATCAACGGCCAGCTTGCCGCCAAGAAGGGCTGAAGGACGGGTGCGAAACCGAACCTCGCCAACGGCCTGCCCGCCGACATTCACGCCGTGCAGCGCGCCTCTCCAGAGTGTGCCAGACGCATGGTCATAGCTCAGTCCCCGCGCCGTAAGCCCTGCGCGCTCCAGCGCAAAATTCACCGGAGTCGAGGCGATGAGCGCGCCGAAGAAAACCAGAAGAAAAAGCAGGATCAGAACAAGACGACGCAAGGCTCAGCCTCCCCGCGCGAGGTAAACATTGACGCTTACGGTCTGCTCATCGGAGTTTCGCCGCAACGACGCCTTGCCAACGCGAACACCATGATTGGTTTCCAAATCGGTGAGCCATGCAAACACAGTCTGTGGATATTCGGATTCCAACCAGAGATTCAGCCCATCATTTTCGGCAGGGAGCAAGCGCGTGATGGTCATGCCATAAAGATCGCTTGTGTTCGTCACGACTGTTTGAAGCGGTTCGTTACGCGATGCGGCATCAGCAGTTTTTACGCGCGTTGCTGCGGCCTTGCGGACGTCAGCATTCTCAGCAAGCGCATTGGCGTAAGCCCGTTCGGCCCTGTCTCGTGCGGTGGCTGAAGGGATAAGGCCAAACTGGAAAAGCGCCACGGCGACCGCAAGGATTGCCGCGACGATGATCAGCAATTGCTCGCGCGCTTCCCGCGCTGTCCACCAGGCCATCATAGCGAGCGCCTCACAGTCAATTCGCCAGAACGCTGGTCGCCAACTTGCCTGGAGCCGCCCTCCTCAACGACGCCGCCGGCCGCTTCGATTGCGTCCCGGAACGTGCTGAGCGATTCATAGGAGCGGAACAGGACGCTAGCGCTCACCTCCTGCCGGGCGGCATCAAAGCGAACGCTGTCTATGCTCACTCCGTCCGCGCTTTGCAGGCCAGCCGCGAGGAAGCTGGACAGGACGAGAAACTCTGGCTCGCCGGCCGCGCCTTCCGCTGAGAGAGCCCGGAGTTGGGCCCTCGGGTTCACAACCCGTCCAACTTCGGGGAAGGCCTGCTGGAACTGCGCGACGGTATCCTTCCGCAAGGCTTCTGCCGCGCCGTTCAGCCGGGCCGCCTCAAACAGGTTTGCACCGATTATGGCCACCATCCCGGCGGCAGCGAGGCCCAAGGCGCTGCCCCAGCGCGCCGCATTGAATCCGTTTGATTCCTGACGGGTCGCGTAGACACCCTGCAGCAGATTGATCGGCGCCGTTTCTACGCGCCGCGCCATCACATCGAGCGCGTCGGCTTCGGCGGCGCGAGCGTCCAGATGGCGGCTGGTCCAGTTCGCTGCGCCGCTTGATCCGGCGAGCGAAACGACCCGCCCCTGGGCTTTGGCGTCAATAATCGCATCCAAGACATCAGCACCGAGCGCGTGATCGATACTTGCGCCCCATTGCCCGGCCCTCAGGATTGCCCTGTCCCGATTAAACGCAACATCCATCAGTCCATCGGACCCGTTCAAGCCCATATAATCAGGAAGGAGCCGGTGGGGTTTGATCCCAAATTCAGAACAGGCGTCGAGCCACGCCGTGAGAAGACCGTCATCCATGGCGAACAGCGTGCGCATGCCCGTCTGGGATTCTGCGCCGGAGTTCAACAGGGCGACGTGCAAGTGGTCCACATCCCCCGCCACGTCGTCTTCGATAGCAAATTTAGCCGCAGCCTGAGCCTGGCGCTCCGAGCGCGCGGCAAGGGGAGCGGACAGGCAAACGACCTGCATACCCGGGATGACGATGGCGGTGCGGTCAGCGCTGAGGCGCGCGAACGCGTCCAATCCACCTTCGCCGCGGCCGCGAATGTCCCCATTGCTTGAAACGATCCGCCACTCAAGCGGGTCGGCCGGGCTTTCGCCGGCAAACGCTACACGCCACTCGCTCATTCGATCGGTCCATATCGCCGCGATAGGGTGGTGATGTCGCCTGCATCAGAGATTTGCAAGGTCGAAGTGACAGCCACAGTCGCATCCCGGAACCTGATCGTGGCAGCGACTTCATAGGCGTTCGAGATAAGAGCAAAGCGCTCCCGCGCCGCTTCCGTGAAGGTTTCTGGCTCGCGAATGGCTTGCTCGAAGAAATCACTGACTGCGCCGTAACCCCCGACAGGGCGCTCAATGAGCAGTTGGAGTGCGATGGCTGTGTCGTAGGTCTGCCCGAGATAGGCCGCCAGAAGTGGTGCTTGCCAATCTTGCAGCGTGTTTAGATTTATCGGCTGAAGAAGGTTGGTCGGCCGGGTGCAGATGAGCGGCCGAATCGTCTCGTAAAGGCTCGGTGTCATGGTTCTGAGGGCGCGCAGCTCAGACGGATCGGCCATGAACTGGCCACCCGTGCGATAGGGGCTGTCGAGGCCAAGATAGTAATCGTCCTCTGCGCCGCCGAAGCTTGCCTGGTCGTCAGTATCGATCCAGTCAGCCAACTCCGCGGCGATCAGCGCACTCTCTGCTGTTGGGACGCCAAACTGTTCAAGAAAGTGCTCGAACCGCGCTGCGCCAAGTTCATCATATCTGAACCCGCCTTCGCCTGATGAGACGACGCTGTTGAGATTGAAACAGTTTGCGCCGTCGCGCACACCGCCTTCGATCAGGCCCTCTGGAATTGGAAACGTCAGCGGTGCCTGTGTCCACTGGTCGAGGACAGGGTTACGTGTTGAATCCGCACGCCATGCCTGACGGATCGTGGACTTGGCGAGTTCTTCGGCCGCCACGGCATAAAGCCGGGCCTGGTCGCGGTCTGCGATGTTCGTAGACAGCCTGGCGGAGAAACGGATCGTGTCCATGATCGACACGGCCACAACGGACATGACCGAAACGATCAGCAGGGCGGAGATCAGCGCCGCGCCGCGTTGCTTATGCCGTTTATTGCGCTGCATTGGTCACGAACTGTGTTTCGATCAGGCCGTAGCGCGGATGCACGATTTCGATGGCAACGGCCTGGGGCGCGGCGAGGACGCCGGGCTGGGCGGGCACTTCCCAGAGATCACTCCACCCGCCAGGTGACAGAAAGCGAATCTGGACATCCTCTACATTCTCGAGCAGCACCCTCCGGCGTTCCAGATCGTCCGGAGCGCCATCGATGTGCGGTCGCGTGACTCGGCTCAGCGTCTTGTCTTCGAAAACGTACTCAACGTATTGCAAGGTCGGCACGACGCTTTCGCGCCCGACCGTTTGCCGGCCATTGGCGACAAAACTCATTAATCGGTCGCGAGTCAGGTTAAACCCGCCCTCGAAGACCTGATTGGATCGCTGGCCGAATTCGTCGCGTGGAATCCGGGTCGAAATCTGCGACAGGTCGCTTTTTATGACAGAGCGGGCAAGTTCAAGTTCCTGCACCGTTTCCAGTGTTGTCTCCAACTGATCTTCTGCGGACAGGGCGTTGTTGAGCAGGATCAGGCCCATCACTGACAGGATTGCTGTGATCGCTGTAGCGACCAGCACTTCGATCAGGGTGAAGCCTGCGTCCGGTCTCATCGCCGTTGGCTCCTGAAGGCCACGCGTTGGATGCGAATGCCACCCTCTTCAGCACCATCAATCGTTTCGATCGCTTCAATCTCGATTTGCAGCACACCCTGGGTCTGCGTACGGGAGATGGTCTGGTTCACCTGCCAACCGCGCTCGGCAAGCCGCGTTGTGTCCGATGTAAACCCCGCCACCAGCGGCGCTTGCTGGGTGAGGGTTTCGGTCATCTTGTTGTCCGCAACGATCGCGGCGAGGGCTCGGGTCTCTATGATCCGGGCTGTTCGGGCATTTTCCGTTGCCGCGTACATCAGGCCGACCGAGGCGATGGAGAAGACTGCCAATGCGGCCAGCACTTCCATCAGTGTGAAGCCGTCCGTACGCGTTGTCATGGCGTCACCTGGCCAGCGATGCGCACCTCAGCGTCCTCGGATATGAGAATGATCGATTGCTTGCCGTCCTGTTCCAGCGTGATCTCAACGGCTGTCGCTTCGCCTACAGGATAGAAGATGACATCCGGTTCGGGCGGCGCATCGGAGTCGCGCTGCTCGGTCCGGTTTCCGCGCCGCTCGTTTTGCTCGGCGGTTTTCACGCTTAAGGACATGCGCTCGCGCTGCGATGTGTCTGCCGTGTTGAGGCGTGTTGTGCGTCCGATCGGGCTCCAGCTGCCAGTGCGATAACTTTGGAAGGTGTAGCCGTCCGTTTCGACGAAAAGTGCGATCGGCACGCCGGACATGATCGCCTCACGGCTGGCGCGGGTCAGGTCTGTTGCAAGGCTGCGGGCTTTCTTGTCCGCGTTCGGCGTAGGCTCGGGCAGAGACATCACGACCGCCGTTGATGCCAGGGCGATGATGAAGACCACGACGAGGATCTCCATCAAGGAGAAGCCCGCGGCACGGGCCGGCCGCAGGCGGTGCAGCGCGCCGGCACTTGTCATGGCGCTATTCGATCGTCCAGTTGCCGATATCGGCATCAAGATCCTCGCCGCCGGGCTGGCCATCCGCCCCGTAGGAGTAGACATCCACGGTGCCGTTCTGGCCGGGATACTCATACTGGTAGGGTGATCCCCATGGGTCCAGTGGAAGGCGTCGGATAAAGCCTTCTGAAGGATACCGCTCGGGACTGGACAGACCGTCGGGGGCGGACACAAGCGCATCAAGCCCCTGTTCGATTGTTGGATAGGACAGCATTTGCAGTCGATACAGCTCCAGGGCGTTCTCCAGCGCGGTAATGTCTGCGCGTGCCTTTACCGCCTGGCTTTGGTTGAATTGTGGAATCACCGCACCGGCCACGACAACAGCCAGGAGCCCCATGATGAGGACGGCCACCATGATCTCGATCAGGGAAAAGCCGGCCTCTGCAGTACGGCGGGATTGAGGGGGTTTGCTGTGCATGTCGGATCTCCCGGATGGGTTACAGGAACGCGCCTGTGTTCAGCTGCAGGATAGGCAGCATAATAGCGAGAATGATGAGCAGTACCAATGCGCCCATGACGACCGTGATCAGCGGCTCAATCAGGCTGAGCGCAACTTTTGATGTCTGTTCGAATTCGCTTTCCATGTAGGCCGCGCCTTTGTCGAACATGGTGCCAAGATCGCCAGAGGCTTCGCCCGAAGCAGCCATGTGGACCACCAGTGAAGGGAACGCCTGGCTGCGCGCCATGGCACCGGAAAGCGAGCCGCCTTCGCGAACCGTATTCATCACCTCATCCACCGCGTCACGCATGACGAGGTTGGGGGTCGTTTCCCGCGCGGCCCGAAGGCAGTCCAGCGCCGGCGTGCCGGACGTCGCCAGCGTTGCGAACGTTCGGGAAAACCGCGCCGCCGACACACTCCGTGCGACGTTGCCTATGACCGGTATTCCGAGCGTGACGTTGTCGACCCGGCGTTTGACCGTGTCCGACTTCATAGCCCGATTTGCAGCGAGCACACCCATGGCCAACGACAGCAAAAGGATCAGTCCATAGCTTTGCATGAAGTTCGACGTATCGAGCATGAACTGGGTCAGCGGAGGCAGCGTCTGCCCCATACTATCAAACTGTTCAACGACGCGAGGGACGACGAAGACGAGGAGCGCTACGATAATACCCAGAGCGATCACAGCCAGCACGATAGGATAGACCATGGCTGCCGTGATCTTCTGGCGCATCTCCTGAGATTTCTCGAGATAGTCGGCAAGACGATCGAGAACGGCACCAAGCGCGCCTGCCTCTTCTCCGGCTTTGACGACTGATCGATAAAGCTGCGGAAAGCTGCGGCTCTCCGCGCGCAAGGCATCGGACAAGGAACGCCCCTCAACGACGCCTGAACGCACAGAAGCCATCACGGTTCGTGTGTCTGAGCCCTTTGCGCCGGCACCAACGGAGGCGACTGCCTCTTCTACCGGCGTTCCGGAGCCAACCAGCATGGCGAGTTGGCGCGTTAAAAGGACCAGTTCGCGATGCTTGAGTTTGCGTTTGCCGGGTTTCGATGCGCCGTCGGAGGCCTTGGACTCTGCAACCGGCGTAACTTTCATCGGCGTCAGGGCTTGTCTGCGCAATTCCTTCCGGGCCGAACGCTGGCTGTCGGCAGAGATAACGCCGCGCTTCTTTTTGCCCGAGCCGTCCAGCGCGTGATATTCAAACGCCGCCATCGGCGTCCCCATTCTGGCGCACGACACGCAGGACTTCCTCTGGCGTGGTTAAGCCATTGAGCACATGGGTCGCTCCGGACTGTCGCAGCGTGTCACTGTCCCTGAACGCATGGGCTTCGATATCGGACTCGCGCGCATCATCGTGGATGAGATTGCGCAGGTCCGGGTCCATCACGATGAGCTCATAAATACCAAGTCTGCCCTGATAGCCGAGCCCTCCGCACGCATCGCATCCCTTGGCTCTGTAGAACACCAGATCTGGGGTATCATCGATGCCAAGCAGCGCTGCTTCGCTCGCGCTGGGATGGTAGGGCTCACGGCAGTCTGGGCACAGCCGGCGGACCAGTCGCTGCGCAACGACCGCAGTAAGTGTCGATGCGAGCAAGAAAGGCTCAACGCCCATGTCCTTGAGGCGTGTAAGGGCCGCGGCTGCGGAATTAGTATGCACCGTGGACAGAACAAGATGACCGGTCAGAGATGCCTGAACCGCGATTTGTGCCGTTTCTGCATCACGGATCTCACCAACCATGACAATGTCAGGGTCCTGACGAAGAATGGCGCGCAGGCCCGCTGCGAAGGTCATGCCGACCTTGCTGTTGACCTGCGTTTGGCCAACGCCGTCCAAGCCGTACTCGATCGGGTCTTCGACAGTCAGAATGTTATGCGAGCGATCATTGAGCATGGTCAGCCCGGCATAAAGTGTCGTCGTCTTGCCTGAGCCGGTGGGGCCAGTGACCAGCACAATGCCATTCGGCTGCCGGAAGACCTGTTTCAGGCGCTCCAGCGTCTGTGGAGGCATGCCGAGATCATCAAGGTCGAGGCGCGCAGACTCCTTGTCCAGAAGGCGCATCACAACACGTTCTCCGTACCGGGATGGAAGTGTGGAAATCCGAACGTCAATCGTTCGGCCGCCTAGCGCCAAGGAGACCCGGCCATCCTGGGGAACGCGCTTCTCGGCAATGTCCAGGCGCGCCATCACCTTGATTCGCGAGAC
>JBCBWQ010000141.1:0-7190 GCA_039817025.1 Pseudomonadota bacterium
CGACAATGGCGCGCGGCCAAGCGCTGCAGTGCCGATTGCGACCACGATTGCGATCACGCCAACGGGCGGAGCCTTGAAGACACCAAACCCGACAATGGCCCCTATGACGCCAATGGCGACAGCGGCCCAAGTGGACTTTCTCGCTGTATCTGCTGCCGAAACGCGCTGATGTTCCCGGTCTCTCAGCGCAGGCTGAATCTCGGTCTGGAAAACCCGCCCAAAGTCCCGGAAATCATCCGGGAGCCCGTCAAGGGCGGCCTTTATCGCTGGGTCAATTCCGTCATCAGATGTCGGCGTAGACATGGCGTTCCCCGTCGAACCCTTCATGGGTCGTCGCGCCAAGGTGAGCCGGTCCGACGAGCTTTGCAAACTTCGCCAACGCTCCCGACCCGTAGGCAGTTTCGCGGGGAGCCCATTTCCGGCGTCGGTCTTCGATTTCGGCAGGGGTAAGTTTTACGTCGATGGTGCCCGCTTCAGCATCAATGGATATGATGTCGCCGTCCTCGAGCAGCCCGATCGGTCCAGCCTCAGCAGCCTCTGGTCCAACATGGCCAATGCAAAAGCCGCGCGTGGCACCGGAGAAGCGTCCATCGGTGATCAGCGCGACCTTGTCGCCCATGCCCTGGCCATAGATCGCAGCCGTGGTCGATAGCATTTCTCGCATACCAGGCCCGCCCTTAGGCCCTTCATAACGGATGACGAGGACGTCGCCTTCCTTGTAGTCGCGCTTTTCAACGGCCTCGAAGCAGGCCGCCTCACCATCGAATACGCGGGCAGGACCAGTAAACTGCTGCTTCTCAAGACCCGCGACTTTCACAATGGCTCCGTCCGGTGCCAGCGAGCCCCAAAGACCAACCACGCCACCAGTGGGCGTGATGGGATTTGAGACCGGATAGATCACGTTCTGGCTCTCGTCGAACGTGACCGCTTCCAGATTATCGCCAATCGATTTACCGGTCACGGTCATGCAGTCGCCGTGGAGGAAGCCGCCTTCGAACAGCGTCTTCATCAGCATCGGTACGCCCCCGGCATCGCCCATATCCTTGGCGACATAGCGCCCGCCGGGCTTCAGGTCGGCAATATACGGCGTGCGCTTGAATGTCTCGGCCACGTGGGCAAGCGTGAATTCGACGCCGCACTCATGGGCCATGGCCGGCAAGTGAAGCGCCGCATTCGTCGACCCCCCGGTTGCAGCGACAATAACGGCCGCATTCTCAAACGCTTCGCGGGTGCAGATGTCGCGCGGCCTGATATTCTGCTCAATCAGGGCCATGACCGCTTCGCCAGACGCGACGGCATACTCATCGCGATTGGTGAAGGGAGCTGGAAGCGCCGAAGACAGCGGGAGCGCAAGTCCAATCGCTTCGGACACGCAGGCCATCGTGTTGGCGGTGAATTGCCCCCCACACGCCCCATCGCCCGGACAGGCAACCTTTTCGAGAGCTTCCAGCGTCTCGTTATCCATATCGTTGGAGCCCGCAGCATTCGCGCCTACCGCCTCAAACACATCGAGCACGGTCACGTCGCGGTCCTGGAAACGCCCTGGCATGATTGAGCCGCCATAAAGGAAAACGCTCGGCACATTCAGGCGCAGCATTGACATCATCATGCCGGGCAGGGACTTGTCGCAACCGGCAACGCCGACCAGCGCGTCATAGGAGTGCCCACGCATGGTCAGCTCCACGGTATCAGCGATCCAGTCACGACTCACGAGGGACGAGCGCATGCCTTCATGGCCCATCGCGATGCCATCTGTGACGGTGATCGTGCAGAATTCCCGCGGAGTGCCGTCTGCCGCTTTAACGCCTTCTGAGACGGCCTGGGCCTGTCGCATCAGAGCCGTGTTGCACGGCGCCGCCTGATTCCAACAAGATGCGACACCGACGAAGGGCTTCTTGATGTCCTTGGTGGAAAGGCCCATCGCGTAATAGTAGCTGCGATGTGGCGCGCGCGCTGGCCCTTCCGTAACGTGGCGCGAGGGCAGTTTGGTCTTGTCCCAGGTCTTGGTCATGTCGGTCTTCCTTGCCAGACCGAACGGGTTAGCGGAGGCAGGCCTCCCTGTCATCCCGCACCGGTTCTATCGGTCCTTGCGGCCCTTGGCTTTGCTCGTCGGCTTGGAGTGCGGAACTTGCCGATTGGCATAGGGATTTTTCCCCTGGCGAACGAAAAGACGGATCGGTGTCCCGTGCATGTCAAACGCGTCCCGCACGCCATTTACGAGGTAGCGCTTGTACTGCTCTGGCATTTGTTCGCCGCGCGAGGCAATGAGGACAAATGTCGGCGGGCGCGCCTTCATCTGTGCCATGTAGCGCGGCTTGATGCGCTTCCCGTGAACCGAAGGGGGCGGGTGGCGCTCAATCGAATGGCGCAGCCAGCGATTGAGATCGCCGGTCTTCACCTTAGCAGTCCAATTGTCATGCACTTGCGCAACGGCGGGCATCAGCCGGTCCACATGGCGACCGGTGAGGCCGGAGAGGAACACGACCGGCGCGCCGCCCGCATTTGGCAACAGTCGCGCCGCCTTCTCCCGTATCGCTTTGCGAGCCTCATCAATGTTTGGGATTGTGTCGGATTTCGAAACGACTAAGACAAGGCCACGCCCTTCGCGCAGCGCAAGGTCAGCGATCTGGAGGTCCTGCTTCTCCAGCGCTTCATTCACGTCCATGACCAGCGCAACGACTTCGGCGTACTTAAGCGAGCGCACGGTTTCACCCGTGGACAAGCGCTCCAGCTTTTCCTGCACCTTTGCACGCTTACGCAGGCCAGCAGTATCCACGAGGCGGATCTTGCGCCCATTCCATTCCCAATCCACCGAGACGCTATCGCGCGTGATGCCAGCCTCTGGTCCGGTCAACAGCCGATCGGACTGCAGAAGTGTGTTTATCAGTGTCGACTTGCCCGCATTTGGACGGCCGACGATAGCCAGCTTGATCGGCGTTTCGGGCTTTTGTGGTTCGGGCGTGTCGTGATCCTCGATGCCAGCAGCTTCAATTGCGGCGATCAGGGCATCATCATCCAGGCTCATATCCTCGACGTCGATATGGGCGAGTTTCTCAAGTACGTCCTCGCCCGAAGCAAGATCGTCCTCGGCCCCATCGTCTTCCATCGCGAGCTGGAAGGCCTCTTCACCAAGGGCCCTGCGGATCGCGTCGAACAAGTCGGAAAAGCCCTCGCCATGCTCGGCCGAAAGCGCCACGGGCTCACCCATACCAAGCGACCAGGCCTCCATTGCGCCGGCCTCGCCCGCTTTGCCTTCGGCTTTATTCGCGGCAAGCACCACCGGCACGTTGGCTTTGCGCAGAACCTCTGCGAAGCGCTCATCCAGAGGCGTGACGCCGGCGCGGGCATCGATGAGGAACAGAGCAAGTTCAGCTTCACCAACGGCAGCTTCAGTCTGGGCGCGCATCCGCGCTTCCAGGCTATTGTCGTGGGCGTCTTCGTACCCTGCGGTGTCAACCAGGACGAGCGGCAGCCCTGCGAGGCGACCTTCCGCCTCCTTTCGGTCGCGCGTGACGCCCGGCTGATCATCGACCAAGGCGATGCGTTTCCCGACAAGGCGGTTGAACAGGGTTGATTTGCCCACATTGGGGCGGCCAACAATGGCGAGCTTGAGCGGCATGGCTTTGACTTTACAGCGCCGCTTGCGGGCGCGCTATCGGATCGCGATGAGTTTGCCTTCGTCGGTGAGAACGAAGAGTTTGCCCTGCGCGGCAATGGGTTCGAGATAGACCGGCCCACCGAGCTTCAAGCTCGCTGTTTCCTCGCCGGTTTGCGGGTCGAACGCTTTCAGGTCGCCGCGCGAGTTCGCAACAACGAGACGTCCTGAGGCGAGCAATGGACCAGCATAGGAAATACGGCCCTTCTGGTCTTCCTCATCCCGCCAGCGACGCAATTGCTTTGACCAGTAGACCGCGCCGGAGCTGGCCTGAAGTGCAACAAGTTTCCCATCCACGCTCATCACGAACAGCGCTTCTCCCGCCAGCACCGGGGCCTGCGTCGACCCAACCGGGGAGGCCCAAACCCGCGTGCCAGAGCGGCCATCAATGGCGAGCGACATGCCGGACTGGTTCACAACGAACACAAGACCGCCAGCAAGGATTGGACGCGCAGCAATGTCATTGATCGCAGAAATTGGCGTGAACCGGCCAGGGCGCGCCAGAGCGTCCTCCCAGAGACGTTGGCCGTTTGCAGCAAGGTAAGCGATGACTTCCCCTGAAGAGTACGGGGCGACGACAATTTCCTCGACTGCCGCAGGGCTATTCGAGCCAAGGACACGGGCCGGTTCGGAGATCGCAATATCGCTCCAGAGGATTTCGCCCGTCTCAGTCGTCATGGCGAAAAGTTCGTTATTATTCGAGGCCACGAAGAAGCGTTCGCCCATGATGGTGGGTGCGCCGGTCATCGGGGAATCCATGTCCCTGCGCCAGATTTGCGAGCCTGTTCCCGTGTCAAAAGCCGCCACGAAACCATAGCCGCTCGCAACGATCAGTTGGTCACCATCAACGGCAAGTCCCCCGCCGAAGCCGATCCGGTCGCGACGGGAGCCTGAATCGAGTTCCTTTCGCCAAATCCGGCGGCCGGAATTGATGTCGAAGGCTGACAGGGTCTGCTGGGCGTCCAGCGTGAATATGGCGGTGTCGCTGGTCACAGGCGGCGTGGTCAGCGCGGACTTATTGTCGGAGCCGCGTCCTGCGTCAGCGCGCCATGCGATCTGGAAATCGGCGGCGGCATCTATGTTCCCTACGACCTTGGAAGACCGAAGCCCAGCTTGTGGCCAGGCGTCGACTGTTTCCTCGTCCGGCAAGGCGATTTCAACACCGGCCAGTCCGGGATCAGCCTCTAGCTCAGGCTCGCCGAGTACCATGGTGATCCGCCCAGCCCTGTCGGCGGCCTCTTCGGCTTTGCGCGCTTCAGACTGATTGGACAGGATCGAGCAAGCGGAGAGCGACGCAGCAAGCGCTGCCGAGATGAGCAATTGAAGACGGGTCATTCGCTGGCCTCTTCTGTTGGCGCGGCGGTTTCGGCGGGCGTTTCCGAGGAGTCGGGCTCGGCGGGTGTCGTCGTAACAGCCGCCTTCTCTGGCGGAAGCGCAGCCAGTGCAATGTCAGCCCGCTGGATCACACCAGCAGGCGCATATGCTGCAAAGCGCAGGTAGTTATAGGTTTGACGGGCAAAGTCTGCGTCACCCTCGACAACGGCTTTCGCAGCGACAAGCTCTTGGGCGAGCGCTCCAAAGGCCGTTTCAGCGTCGACAAGCCCCCCCAGTTGGGCTTCCAGGTCTGCCCGCGTGGCAGTATCGGCACCGAGATAGGCCGCTTTCAGCGTGGCGAGCGTCGCAAGCGGCGCATCGCTGCTGCTGCCAGTGGACTTAAGAGTTTCCACTGCGGCGGCCACATCCCCTCCACCCTCAATCTGAATTTGAGCCAGGTAATTTGCTGCGAGCGGCTTTAGCGGCCCAGCGTCACTGACGACGGCTTCCAGCGTCTCGCGCGCATCGGTATAGTTGCCGTCTGCCAATGCCTGGAGCCCCTTATCGAGACGCTCCGCGCGGACTTCTGCGGATTTTTCCGCCTCAGCAGCGAAATATTCCCGCGCAGCCACGGCACCAACAGCCAGAGCGACCGCGGCCCAAACGAGGGGCGCAAAGCGCCTCCACAATTGGGTAGCCTTGTCCTGACGAAGACTTTCTTCGACTTCTTCGAATACGTCGCTCAACGCTATTTACTCCGGATGGATCGCCTGCGAGTCGAGGCTGGACACTAGACGTACCGCCACCTGCCCGCAACGCGGATTGACTGCTAGGTCTTTGATTTCGGCAGCCCGTAGGTTTCTTTCTGCCCCGGAAACGCGCGGGCCTTTACGTCCCTAGCATAACTCGCAGCAGCCGTATCAACCAGATCTCTCATCTTGCCATACTCGCGGACAAATTTCGGCGTCCAGTCGAATTGCCCGAGCATGTCGTTTGTTACAAGAATTTGGCCATCGCAGTCCGCTGACGCACCGATACCAATGGTCGGGCACGAAACGAGATTGGTGATTTCAGACGCAAGGTCGGAGGCAACGCCTTCCACGACGATGGCGAAAGCGCCCGCTTCGTCTGCCGCGTGGGCCTCATCAATTACGCGCTCGCGCTCGGTCACTGTCCGGCCCTTGGCGCGAAAGCCGCCATCCACGTTCACAGCCTGCGGGCGAAGGCCGACATGGCCCATGACTGGAACCCCACGCTCGACCAAATGCCTGATCTGACCCGCAGCGAAAACTCCGCTTTCGATTTTCACCGCCTGACAGCCCGTCTCCGTCATAAGACGCGCAGCGTTCAGGAAAGCCTGGTCGGCGTTCGTCTCGTAACTCCCGAAGGGCATGTCCACGACGACGAAGGCCTGTTTTGACCCGCGCATGACGGCCTGGCCGTGCAGGATCATCATCTCAAGCGTCACCCCAACCGTTGATGGCAGGCCGTGAACAACCATTCCGACACTGTCGCCAACGAGAAGGAGGTCACAGTGTGGATCGAGAAGAGCGGCGGTTGGGGCGTCATAGGCCGTCAGGCAGACGAGCGGCTCGCCGCCTTTTGCAGCAGCGATGTCGCGGACGGTTTTGCGCCGGATTTGCGTTTGTGCAGACATTGCAGCGCCTTAACGCGCTGGCCCCGCGCCGTAAAGCGAGCGGCTGATCCCGCTAAGCTGCTGGTACTGCCGCCACGCCAAAGAGGATGGGGTGCAGGTAGAAGGCCAAAGCGCCATAAGCCACGAGGCCAACGGCAATGGCGGCTATGTCTCCGGTCAGACTTACTGCCGCGTCCGGGCCCGGTCCGTTATCGCCGCGGCGCTTGGCAGCGATGCGCGACAGAACACCGTAAATCAGAAATCCGCCAAATAAGATCACGGAGTTTAGCTCGCCATTGGCAAGCAAATGCCCAACCGCCCAGATTTTGACCGCAAGCACCATGGGGTGCTTCACAGCGCGCTTGATATATCCAGTCGGCGTATAGGCTGCCGCAAGCACAATCATCGCAATGAGCATGAGCACGAGATTCAGGTGCTGGAGCGCGACCGGCGGCTGGTACAGGATCGGGGCCGGACGGGCCGCTCCATAGCCGTAAACAATAAGCGCCAGGCTCGCGATGGAGAGTAAAGAAAAGAGCCCCATATACGGCCCCTCGCCGAGGCTGTTACGCAGGCCCTGTCCTG
>JBCBWQ010000142.1:0-7040 GCA_039817025.1 Pseudomonadota bacterium
TCACGCCGTTCAGCGGGAAGGTTGCCGGGGAGCCGCGATCGTAGGAGCTGTCGAATTTCTCGCCATCGGGCAGGCGGCCCTCATACATGACGGTCACGGTGTCGCGTTCGGTCGGGGACACGCCGCCTTCAGGGCCTTCGGAGATCACGCGGTATTGCAGGCCGCTCTCGGTGGTTGTCACTTCCGGCGCGTCTGCGTCCCAGGGCAGGAGGCTGGCGAAGGGTTCGGGCACGGCGGCCTCCTCGGTCTCTGCAGATTGCGTGTCGACGGCTGCGCCAGTGTCAGCGCCGGCGTCGTCTTGTGTCTCGTCGCCCGGCCGGACGCCGCAGGCAGACAGGAGAAGCGCGGCGGCGAGAAGGGTGGTTGCGGTGCGCGGCATGGATCAGGCTCCGGTGCGGTTGCGATTGAGGGCACGGGTAGGCGGATTTTGAGCCCGTGTCACGGGCGGCGTTCAGCCACGGGCGCGGGCGATGGCCGCTTCAACGAGGACCAGTCGGTCATTGCCGAAGTACATGTCGTCGCCAATGAAGAAGGTAGGCGAACCAAAGCCGCCGCGAGCCATGACTTCATCTGTGTTCGCCTTGAGGGCGTCCTTGATGGTCTGGTCCTGAATGCCGGCGAAAACACGCTCCGGATCGACGCCGGCGCGGGCGCAGGCCTCGGCAATGACCGCGTCCTGGCTGATATCCTTGTCCTCTGCCCAGTAAAGCTCAAAGGCGGCGCGGGCGAAATCGGCGAGCTTGCCGTCCGGCTTGAGGAGGATGCAGGCGCGCATGACCTTGACGCTGTTCACGGGAAATACGCCCGGCGGCATCCTGATCGACAGACCGGCGAGCCGCGCCCAGTCCTGCAGGTCCTTGGCATGGTAGCGGGCTTTGACGCGCACGGGCGCCTTGCGGCTTTCATAGACGCTGGGGTTCACCGTATTGAAAATGCCGCCGACGAGGATGGGCTTCCAGTCGATCTCAATGCCGAGGCGGTCAGCCATGGGGATGAGATTGTGAAAGCCGAGATAGGTCCATGGGCTGGAGCAGTCGAAATAGCATTCGATGACGGGATCGCTCACAGGTCAGGCTCCGATGATGCGGGCGCGCCGGCCCAGTGGGATTTCAGAAGGCTTGCCAGGTGATCGGCGCGTTCTACGATGGCCCAGTGACCCGCACCGGGCGCGACTTCGAGCGGGTAGCCCCAGCGTTTACGGAAGCGTTCGGCGACATCGAGACCGACATAGGGATCCGTTTCGCCCCAGAAAACGAGGCCGCGGTCGGGCAGGGTTTCCAAGTCGTCTTCCCAATGCTTTGAGAAGCGAAGCCCGCGGGCCGAGCGGTAGAGCCGCAGGATGGCGCGGCGCATATGGGGAGACCAGTTCGCCGCCTCGTGGCGGGCCATGTCTTCCGGCAGGCCCTGTTGCGCGAGGGATTTTGCGAGGGCGTCCCTGCGCGTGACGGCCATCAGCAGCTCACCGGCAATCGGCGTCGCCCAGATCTTTGCCATGCGGTGGCCGGCATACTGGCTGTCGATCAAGGCATTGGACACGCACCAGGTTTCAAACAGGTCTGGCCGCAGGCTGGCGATGCGCAGGGCGAGGATTGCGCCCCAGTCATGGCCGACCAGGTGCATCGGCTTTCCGGTGCGCTCGCGGATGGTTTCGCAGCGTCGGATCAGCCAGTCAGCATAGGCCTCCTTCGTGCTTGGAAAGCCGTTGGGCACCGGACCGGTGAACCCTGGCAGGGCCGGCGTCTCGATCTCGTGGTCTTCCAGACCGAGGGCTTCAATGAGCGGCGTCCACATATACGGCGTATCGGGCACGCCATGGATGAAGACGTGGCAGGTCACGCCGCGTCGTCATCCTTGGTCCAGAGCTTCATGAAAGCAGGCGGCGGGGACGGTTTGAACTCGGTCTCATCGAGCGCGTCGAGGGCTCGCTTTCGGTCGGCCTCGGTGAAGTCGCCCGTGGTCAGGCAAAACTCGACGCCGTTTCCATTCGGGTCCTTGGTGTAGATCGACCGACACCAGTTGTGGTCGATCTCGAAGACATCGAGCCCGGCCGCGCGCCACGTCTCGCGCCGTGTATCAAACTCTTCGCGCGAGTGGACGGCAAAGGCATAGTGGTTGGTCAGTTCCGGCAGGTTGGCAGCAGCATTCAGGTCGTGGATGTGTTGGTCCTGCGTCTTGGTGTCGTGCAATTCCCAGAAGGCGATGAATTTGGAGTCGTCGCCATCGACGCGGTAGAAAAAGTGCTTGCCCCAGCCACCCGACGGGACGGGGCCAACTTCAACCTTCACAAGCTCAAATCCCATGATGCCTTCATAGAACTCATGGGTGGCTTTCATGTCTTTCGTGGCGAGGGCGAGGTGGTGGTACGCCATGGATCAGTCCTCCTTCTTGTCGACCATCGACATGACGTCGCTGGATTGCTCGCCCGGTGCGGCGATCTCGACGACCCGTTCTTCGACGTCATCATATTCCAGCTTGAGCGCCCGGCTCATGATCGCGTGCATCATGTAGGTACAGGTGATGTACGTAAATTCTAGAATTTCCTCGTCTGACAGATGCGCCTTGAGCGCCGTGAACACGCCGTCGGGCACGCGGCCGCGCTCAAGTACCAGCGCATCAGTGTAGGCCAGAACAGCGCGCTCCGGCGCGGAGAAGACGTCTGTTACGGACCAGTTCGGGATGGCCGCGATCTGCGCCTCGGTCAGGCCCGCATCGCGGCTTGCCTTGCAGTGCTGCGAGAAAACGAATTGCGAACCGACGACATAGCCTGCCCGCGTCTGGCCGAGCTCGCGCAGCTTCGCATCGAGTTTGCGATCGGGCGAGCGATAGAACTGAAAGCCTTCATTGTGTGCTTGAAGGCATCGGGGACGATGTTGAACACAGTCCACCAATTGCCGGGCGTGCCGGTGGCCGTGCCGGGCTCTTTGATGGGATCACGGTCACCAAAGAGCAGATCGAAAATACGATCGGCATGGGGGTTTTCCGCTTCGCGCCCCGCTTGTTTCAGCCTCGGCATAGTGTGTCCTCCCCGCTTGATTTCCCTTACGCGAGTCTTTCGCTCGCGGATGTTTTACGACACGATAGCGCCAACAAGGGAGGTCCGCCATGAAAACGGCAATCACGGAAATGTTTGGCATTGAGCACCCCATTATCCAGGGGGGCATGCACTATGTCGGTTTTGCAGAAATGGCCGCGGCGGTGTCGAATGCCGGCGGCCTAGGGATCATCACCGGCCTGACGCAGAAGACACCGGAAGATCTCGCCAATGAGATTGCCCGCTGCAAGGACATGACGGACAAGCCTTTCGGTGTGAACATCACATTCCTGCCGACGCTCACGCCGCCGGATTATCCTGCGATCGTCAAAGCCGTGATCGATGGCGGTGTAACGGTGGTTGAGACGGCCGGGCGCAATCCGGCGCAGGTGCTGCCCGTGCTGAAGGATGCCGGGATCAAGGTGATCCACAAATGCACGTCCGTGCGCCACTCGCTGAAGGCGCAGGAGATTGGCTGTGATGCGGTCTCCGTCGATGGATTCGAGTGCGGTGGGCATCCCGGCGAGGATGACATTCCGAACATGATCCTCCTGCCGCGGGCGGCCGATGAGCTGGAAATTCCGTTCGTGTCCTCTGGCGGCATGGCCGATGGCCGGTCGCTGGTGGCCTCGCTCGCCATGGGCGCGCAGGGCATGAACATGGGCACGCGCTTCATCGCGACGAAGGAAGCGCCGGTGCATGAGAATGTGAAGCAAGCCATTGTTGCTGCCTCCGAGCTCGATACGCGCCTCGTCATGCGTCCGCTGCGCAATACTGAGCGCGTGCTGACCAATGACGCCGTGGAGCGGCTGCTGGATAAGGAAAAGGCGCTGGGCGCGGACCTCAAGTTTGAGGACATCATCGAGGAAGTCGCGGGCGTTTATCCGAAGATCATGATGGATGGCGAGATGGATGCGGGGGCGTGGTCGTGCGGCATGGTTGCGGGCCTGATCTATGACATCCCGACCTGTAAGGAGCTGATCGACCGGATCATGGCCGAAGCCGATGCCCTCATTAATGAGCGCCTTGCAGGCTTCATGAAAGGTCAGCCGGTTCCGGCCTGATTCTTCCGGATCGTTTTTGAATATGGGGCGGTGTCGCGATTGCGGCGCCGCCCTTGCATTTTAGGCTCCAGACCTGTTTTGGAGCGCGACCCGTGGCACGAACCCGGCATTTCATCGCACTGGACAGCCTGCGCGGCGTCTGCGCCTTGCTGGTGTGCCTGTTCCACTTTCCGGCAACCGGCGTCCTGCTGGAGACCGGCTTCATCCGCCACTCGACCCTGTTTGTGGACTTCTTCTTTGTCCTGTCCGGGTTCGTGATCGCGGCGAATTATATCGATCGGTTGCAGGCGGGCCCGTCGCTCATGCGATTTTTCTGGCTGCGCATTGGCCGGCTGTATCCGCTGCACCTCGCTGTGTTTCTTGCCTATTTTGCCTTCGAGCTTGCGCGCTTTGCGTCCGGGGCCGGGGATGCCTTTACCGGGGACAAGGCGGTGGAGACCATTCCGACCAATCTGCTGCTGATCCATTCCCTTGGCATCCATGATGATGCGTCGTGGAACCGGCCGAGCTGGTCAATCAGCTGCGAGCTGTTTGCCTATGTGGCCTTTGCGCTGTCGACCGTGGCGGCGGGCAAGCTGCGCTATGTCGCCTATGCCATGCTCACGGCGGGGTCGTTCTTCGTGCTGGCGCACTTCAATGACGGCAAGTTCCTGGCAACGGCGGACTATGGCTACTTCCGCTGCCTGATGGGGTTCTTCGCTGGTGTGTTTGTCTGGCGGGCCTGGAAGGGGATTGATGGCGCGTTGGAGGCACCGACGCAGGCGCTTGCCTCATGGACGTTTGTGGAGATTGCAGCGATTGCGGGCGTGGTGGCCTATGTCAGCCTCGTGCCGCAACCGTCGCTCCTGAACTTTGCTGCGCCGGCCGTTTTCGGCGGTGCGGTTCTGGTGTTCGCGTTTGAGAAGGGGGCCGTCTCCAGCGCGCTTCGGATCAAGGGCGCGACCTTTGTCGGCCTGCTGTCCTACTCGATCTACATGGTCCATCAGTTCCTGATCGACCGGCTCCTGAATGTTGCCAAGGTGGGTGAAAAACTGACCGGGATGGAGCTGACGCGGATCGGGCCAGACGGCTTTATCGAATTTGCCGGCAACGGCGTTTGGGCCGATGCGACAGCCGCGGCGTTTCTCGTGCTGACCGTGGCTGTGTCTTGGGTCACCTACCGGCTGATTGAAGCGCCTGCGCGGGACTGGTTCCGGGACCATGCGCCGCGTGCGGCGAAAGCGGCAGCCAGTTAGTCCTACTCCGCTGCCGGGCGAACGCTTGCAGCCTTCGGGGCAGGCTCATCGGCATAGTCTGCCAACAGCTCGATGCTGCCTTTGCGCTTTGCGCCGATACCCGTCTTGGCCAGCATGCGATCTCTCCAGCGGCCAAGCTTTTCCGGCGCGGCGAGCCACACCGGCGTCACGATGAGGGTCATCAGCGTTGAGAAGCCGAGGCCGAAGACGACCGCGGTCGCCAGAGGCACCCACCATTCCGCCGTCACGCCGCCGACCCCGATGGAGCCTTCGCGGAAATTCACGTTCAGCATGAAGACCATAGGCAGAAGACCGCAGATCGTCGTGGAGGTTGTCAGCAAGATCGGCCGGATGCGCTGGGCGGCGGCGGCAATGGCCGCTTGCTCGCCGGTGCGCCCATCGCGTCGGAGGCGCTGGAACGTATCGATCAGGACGATGTTGTTGTTCACCACGATCCCCGCCAGCGCCACGATACCGACGCCAACCATGAGGATTGAAATGTAGGGCAAGATGACCTGAATGCCGATCAGGACGCCCGCGGTGGAGAGGATCACAGCCGAGAGCGTCAGAACAACGTGGTAGAAATTATTGAACTCCCAGAGCAGGATGATGCCCATCAGGAACAGGGCCGCGAGCGCTGCGGTTTCAAAGAAGGCGGCTGCTTCGGCGGCGTCTTCGTCAGCGCCTTCGAAGGTAACCTCGACGCGCGGATCAAGGTTGGCGGTGGCAAGCCAGTCGCGGACCTCCTGCACTTTGGCCGCGCCGTCGCCCTGCACTTCGGCATTGGCGCGAACAAGGATGAGGCGCTTGTTGTCGCGCCGCTCGATCTTGGCGACCTTGGGTGCCGGCGCGCGGGTGACGAACTGAGACAAGGGGACCTGTCCCGCGGGCGTTGCGATCTTGAGCCGGTCGATGGCTTCGACGCTGCGAGCATCTTCGGGCAGGCGCACGCGGATATCGACTTCATCGAGGGCGTCGTCCGGGCGGTAGCGGCCAACAAGGATGCCATTGGTGACGAGCTGGACCGCCGCGCCGACCTGGGCAACGTCAACGCCGAACTTGCCCGCCTGGGCGCGGTCCACGCTGAGGCGATACTCAATGCCAGGAAGCGGGCGGCTGTCCTCCACTTCAATCAGGCCGTCCATGGAGTCGACGAAATCGCGCACCTCTTCGGCGACGACGGCGAGTGCGTCGCCATTGTTTGAGCGCAGGGCGATCTGGACGTCCTTGCCGGTGGGTGGGCCCTGTTCGAGTTTCTGGACTTCCGTTCGGATACCCGGAACGCCTGAGAGCGTGTCTCTGATCTCGCGCTCGGTAACGCGGCCATCATAGCCTTGCTCGCGGTCGCGCAGGTTCAGGAGGATGCGCCCCACTGTGTCCTGCGGCGGCGAGGAGACGCCATCGAAATTGAACGAACCGGACCCCTCGGAGCCAGTGCTCACCGACATGGATTCAATGCCGTCGATACCAAGAAGGCGCTGTTCAACGCGGCGGACAATCTCGTACTCCTCGTCGGCGGACAAATTGCCCTGTGCGCGGACGAACACGTAAAGTTGCTCGGGCTCCACATCGAGGAAGAGCTCCGACTTGTGCGGGGTGGCGGCGAACCAGCTGAAGATGCTGAAGATCAGGGCGATGGCTTCGACGCTGCGAGCATCTTCGGGCAGGCGCACGCGGATATCGACTTCATCGAGGGCGTCGTCCGGGCGG
>JBCBWQ010000143.1:0-6989 GCA_039817025.1 Pseudomonadota bacterium
TTTTCTCGTTTTCTCGTTTTCTCGTTTTCTCGTTTTCTCGTTTTCTCGTTTTCTCGTTTTCTCGTTTTCTCGTTTTCTCGTTTTCTCGTTTTCTCGTTTTCTCGTTTTCTCGTTTTCGATTATAGTTGTATTTTTGCGGATCTCCTTATGGCACAGAACAATTTGCGTTCGGCGATTGTGGGCCTCGCTTGTTTTTCAGCGGTGTCGGTGGCGACTTTGGCATACGTCCTTTATGAACCCAGCGGCAGCGAAGGCGGCTCTCCTCGGGCTGAGCGCATGAATGAATTTCAGTCTCAAATTGGATTGGCCGAAGGTGAAAAGCTGGTCTGGAGCCCGGTGCTTCTTTCCGAGACCTATGATGTCGGCTCGGTGTTTCCCGCCGAGGGTTTGGCCCAGGCCATCACTACGTCGTGCGATGGCGGCGAGGCTGTTTCAAGTCAAATGTCGGTGCGTCTTGGCCAAGGCAAGCGCTACCGAATAGAGCCCAGTTTTGAAATTGAAAAAGGCGTGGACCTGGAATTGAGCGGTGCAAAGTCGCTTGAATACGCGCTGTCTGTCGATCAATCCAAGGTGATCCCCGCTTATGCAGATCTTATTCGCAGCCTGGCGTCGGATCCGGAATGCCTCGCATTGATCGCAAATCGTCCCGTGATGGTGCTCTACGGGGTGTATCGCGGCGACGAGCACTACGACATTTCGCGGACACTGGCAGCAAACTTTGTATCGGGTAATTGGGCAGAGCTTGCCGGGGCAAAACTGGGCCTGTCCGGAGATGCGGCTGGAACGGCAGAATTCTCCCGTGAAGACGCGGCGCTTATCTGGTCACTGACGCGCGTACTGATCACGGATCCGCGCTTTCCGACCGGAGCCGGCGAGGGGGCACAAAATTTCCGGCTACGCAAAGCGAACGAGCTCTTGCGCCAAGAGACCGACTATGCCGCGCGCGCCGTCAATCGCGCCGAGGTGACAGCCCCGAGCCCGAGCGAGGTCGACGCAGCTCTCATAGCGCTGCAAAACATGGCGCCGCAAACGCCGGCCGCAGGAAACTGAGTGGAGATGAACCCCTAACGGTTATGGAGTAATTGCGCCAATGGCACATGCGAATACTGTCGTGAGCGCCGCCTTGGTCGCCCTGTCGCTGATCTTTGGACACGGGCCGGCGCAGGCAGAAGAGCCCGAACACCAGAATTCGATCATAAACAAAGTGCTTAAAACGCAGCGGGCGACAGTCAGCGCCGCATTGCGTACCGACTTTGAACGCTTGCGCGCGGTCTCTTCTTTAATGTCGACCATCCTCGACGAGGAAGATTTGGACTTGGCCGAGTTGTCCTTGCCGCAGGTGTCGTTGGTGCTCACGGATGTCAAACTGCCGCCAAATGTCACAGAACCCGTCTTTGAAACGCTCACATGCGTTGAAGCGGCGGTGGCAAACAAACGGCCCCTTACGTCGTGCAAACGCGCCCATGCGGTCAACTCGGTCGCCATTGAGAAGTTCAACGCCAGAGCTACCGCGCGCCGAATCGTTGCGATGAGCAATGATGGCGGGATCGTCGCCAACCCGCTGCGCTGGCCGAAAGGGGCCCCGTTGACGTGGATCGACAAACACCGCAGCACGCAAAAAGAGCGGTCTGTTCTGGCGCTTTCGTTCTTCGGACAATCCGTCGATGTTGAGCTCTCGCGGTTGTTTTTGACTTTGGCGCAGCAAGCACCCGAGCTGTTGCGCCCCATCCCTCTTGATCCGCAGTACCGCAATGCACGGTGTCTGAATGGCCCTTATGTGAATTATGTCGGTCCTGATATCGCTGGCGCGGCAGACCGGTACAAATCTATCATTGCGCAATCTGGCGAACCGAGCCCGACAGATGATGGCGACGTTCTGCGCTTTGGACTGTTTCAGAGCGATTTGGCCCAGAAAGTGGCGTTTGTCGGCGGAGGATATCCGCTCGATTTGTCTGATTACTCCGTCGATACGGCTTTTGCGTTGGTGCGAGACGAGTTTTCGGCGCGCTACGGACTAAAGAGCGCATTTAAAGGCGATCAAGTCATTTCAGCCTTGTTGACGCTTTGGGTGACCTTTGGCCAGAAGGATTTCGAAACCAAGGTCAGCGCGTTCCTGGGGCGCGACGTTGCCGGTCAACAGGTCGGGCCAGCCCTGGCGGAAACAGGACTTCGCGGGCAAGCACTTTGGGATGCGATGTATTCGCATGCCGTCCGCCATGAAGAGTGTCGTGTGGCCGACAAGATTTTAGAAGCGTACGGGCTTGTGTACCGCGAGGGGCATACGCCCATTGCGCGCCGCGTGCTCAATCAGTTGGAAGACAAGGTTGGATACCGGGCGGTGCCCAGCCTGACCATGACACCTGTATCGCGCAAATACTTCTTTCCGTTTGAGCGCGAGTTGCCCACATGCCGCAAATTCGGGCCCGTGGAACAAGCCTTTGAAGGTGCAGAGGCAAATGATTGCCACCTGGACGTTCTGGACTTTGGCGACGGTATCAAAAAGAATGTGGTCCTCGCTGGCGGTGCCAAAGTTGAATTCCACGTCACCGACGAAGAGAAAGAACGCCTCATCAAAATTGTCCGCGACATGGAAAAGGCTGACCGCGGCGGGGATATCCTGCGGTGGGCCGCGGATATCGGCGCACCGATCGACACCCAAAGTATTGGGGCCGTCGTTGCGATGGATGCAATCGATAACCGCGATATTCCCTGCGTGAACGATCAGTCATTTTACATTGACCCTTCAGATCGCGATACGATGATCGAACATTTTAACGATTATCGCAGCAATTTCTATCCCGCCACAAACGGGTCGCTCAAACGGGAAAACCTCCAGATTTTCCTGATTGATGAATTCAAAGGCTTTAGTTCAGATGCATTCACCGCCATTGTCCTGCCGCATGCTGAAAGATTGGCGGGCGCTTTTGCGACCTATCAGGATGCGTCTCCAGACGAAGAGAGCGCGGGCATCAATCACGCCGCAATCGCGCCTTTCTCGTTGGGCGTTGGAGAAGACGCGGCAGACAAGGTACCGTCGCTCGCGCAGGTCAGCCCCGATCTGGAAAACCTGTGTTTGATCGTGCAGCGCCAGCTGGAAGCGATCAAACAGTCGCAAGACTTGGCAGTCAAAGATGTCTCGCACGGGGCGTTTTTGGAGAGCCTCCTGTTTGATACATCCTCGGGTTTCGGCGATGTCGACCGGCTTGGGCTGCTCAGCGACGAAGAGAACCTTGTCGCAAGTGAGTTCTTGTCTTCGAATTACGAAACAGTGGCGGCGCGAAATGACCTTAAAGAAGTCATGGACAACGCCGGCATCCTAGGCGATCGGCTTACCAGCGAGGCGGCACGTTCAACAGGCGATGAACCGATTGGCGTAATCAATATCAGCATGGGCAGAGACTATAGCGATACGAGCGCTGAAACGCTGCGGACGGCAGGTCCGGGTGCCTTTGACGAACACAAGGCGAATTTTGGAGCCAGCAACCATGTCTTGTTCGTTCTCGCCGCAGGCCAACCCAGTTTTGACACGGACAGCATTGAGGATGTGCGCGATCTCGAAGAGATCGACGGCACCTTCCTTGAGCGGATCAACCCGCTTCTGCTTGAATTTGGGAGCAATAGATGCGCGTTCCTTCCCGCCTGCTTTAGCAGGTTCACAAATGTCGTGACTGTCGGCGCCGTCAAACCAAGCGTGTTTGGCTTTACTGATGGGCTGCCGGTGCTGATGCCTTGGTCCAATCGCGGGCCAGCCGTGACCCTTGCGGCACCCGGCCACGCTGTGATCAGCAATGACCTTGCGTTTTTGCCAAACGATGGCGGGCTGTCGCAGCTCAAGGCACTGCAATTCTCCAGTCTCAGAGACGGAACGTCTGTGGCAACTGCTTTTGTATCGGCATTGGCCGTCAAGATCGCCGCCGAGAACCCCGAATTGACCCCCGCAGAAATCAAGCTGCGGTTGATCTCGACCGCGCAGCCCTACATCAACACGAACAATACGCCCGAGTTGCTAAAAGGAGAAGAGGGCGAACTCTTTGCAGGGGTGATCGATCCACTAATCGCCTTGCGAAACCCGTCCAAATATTATGTGACCTACCGCACTACGGCATCTGGCGGTGCCCAAACTGTGGAATACGACCTAATACGCCGCACCGCGCCAAAACTGGAAAGCGATCGTCGGCTCTTTTCCTTTTTTCAAAGCGCGAGGTCGTCGGAGCGGGCGGTTTGGCAGTGTTCTTGGAAACGTCTGCTCCGGCTGCATTTCAAAGACGAAGTTGCCCGAGACGACGATTACCGCCGTTTCATCCCGCATGGCTCTGTCGCCTGCCTCAAGGGCGGAGATCCAAACAAACTGCAAGTTGGCCAAGGATCGTTTGGCACCAAGAACATTCAGCATAACACCTGTCTGGTGAATGATACATGTTTTGAAGCCTTGTCGGGCGAAACAGGCGGATGGGTGCCTCTGAAGATCGCAGACATTCGTGACATCTATTTCCCGATTATTGCGCCATGATCCGAAACGCGCGGATATTCGCTTTGATCGCGTCGGTTGCGGCGTCCGCTGGCAATTCCGAAGAGTTCGTCGAAGCCAGCGCGCAGCGGGAACGCGTGATCGCTGCCAATCCGGCGCCTCCGGTCACGCGGCATGGCAAGCTGTTGCACAGGGTCACCGCACCGCACAAGGCCGAGGGTGGTCCGTGGAAACTTTGGCTTCAGGCCTCCAACGCACAAGAGCCGATTGTCCTGCGCGAAATCAATTCAGACGATTATCTCGCAAAAATAAGCGTCGCAGACGCAAAGCGCGGAGTGTGGAGCCCCCCGTTGACCACCAGCCTGGTTTACATGGCCGTGCCGCAACAAACGGATCTGCGCATTCGGCTGCTTTCGTGGGAAGAGTTTAGCGTGAACACCCAAACGCCTGTTGGGACGCTCAACCTCAAAGAGGTTAAGGTCGACACTCTACCGCTGCGGCTGCAACAGCACATACCAGGTGTCGGCTTACTTCAATTGCTCAGCTCTGCGCTACCGGATGCGGACACATCCGAAGAACAAGCATACGTTTATTGCACCGCCTTTATGGTCAGCAGCCACCACGCAGTAACCGCGCATCATTGTGTGGACATCGGGCTTGAGAACCGTTTTGCCAAAATGACCCTCGGATTTGCCAGCGCGGCAGGCCGGGCAACCCGTACAAGCGCGCACCAGGTTGCGCTCTTTGCCCAGTCAGAAGCCCTCGACGTCGCTGTGTTGACGGTTGATCCGGCGGCATCTGAAAAAGCGGAATTCAGCTTGGCGGGTGCGGATCCGGAGCCGGGCACCCCTGCATTGGTCATGCAGCATTTTTCGGCCAATCCCTTGTCGATCTCTGATGATGTAGATTGCCAAATCGGCACGCCGCGCTTTGATGGCCCGTCGTTCTGGGACCATGATAATGATACCGAGGGACAGCCGATCGAAGATGCGCTCCTTGCGCATGGTTGCGATACCACGCATAGCAGCAGCGGTAGTCCGATACTCGACCGTGCCAGCTACAAGTTGGTTGGGATGCACCTGCAAGGGTATCTCGAAGACGGCGAAGCCTATAACCGCGGCCTCGCGGTCGGCTTGCTGCGCCAGTTCCTTGTCGAACATGGCGTGCTCTCACAACCCGAACTATACGTAACCACAGATACACCATCTCACGAGGATACAAGCCATGACTAAACACCAAAAGGTATTCTATGCGCTCATCGCATCTATGGCGCTTTGGGTGCCACATGCGCACAGCGTTTCAGCCGGGAGTATGGCAAGCGTGGTGCCGGCATCGTCATTCCCCCTCGGGGACGCGGTTGTGGCCAAGTCTTGCCCGCCCGGCTACCGGCCTTGCGCACCGGGCTGCTGCCCAACATGATGGTGTGCCGAAGCGCCGCTTGGTGCGCCGTTCTGTTGCTCATAATGCCCATCGATCTTGCAGCCGATGACACTAGCGTCGTGCGTTTGGGCATGAGACTTGACGCGGCACCCTTTTCTTCGCGCCTTAGCGATGCGGCCAACACCGCTCCGTTTTACGACGCGTATCAAGGTTTTTCGGTCTCGTTGTGCGTCAAGATCGTGGAAACGCTGCGCGAGACCGATCCAGACCTGCGCATCGAAGCTGTCGGCGTCACGGCACAAACTCGGTTCCCCTCGCCCGAGCATCAGGCAGAAGATTGGACGCTTTTGTGTGATCCAACCTCTGTGACGGTGGCACGGCTCGAGTATTGCAGCTTTTCTTTCCCGTATTTTGTAACTGGGATCGCGTATGCGACGTTGGATAGCAAAATGACCCCAGCTACGTTGCGGGACCAAATCGTGGCCCTCGTCGGCCAGACGACAGCCGACACGGGGCTGGAAGCCGAGTGGGTGCAAAAATACGGCGACGCGCCGAAATTTGAACCAAAGTCAAATTACGAAGAGGCTGTCGCGGCCCTGCGCGACAACAAAGTTGCTGCAGTCTTTGGCGATCAGGTTTTGCTCATGGAAGCGTTAGAAACCGCTGGCATGGTTGCCGAATATACACTGTCGAGCGATGTGCTTTCGATTGAGCTTTACAGTTTTTGCGTCGATCCAGACCGGCCCGAGGTTTTGGCCGCAGTGAACGCAACTCTCGCGGATCTTTACAGAACGGGTGAAGTGATTGAGTTGCTAGCGGATAATTTCGACGGACGCGGTGCCAACCGGCTTTTGTCCACGATGTATCGACTATATGCCGTATCTGAAAGATAAGGTTCCGCAGAAGAAGGGGCTTTTGCAGACAAACCGGTCAGGTCACTTGGGATCTATCGGCATAAAGGTACGGTGGGTCCCATAGGATTAGTGTCAAGTCGTAGTATGTTTGCGCCAAGAGAATTCTAGACAGGAAAGCCGCAGGAGAACGAAGAAAACAGGCTTTGAAACATCTCTCGACCCGCTTATCCGCCAAACGAACCTCTGACTAACTATTGAATACCTGATCGAAGTGATACAAGGCGACG
>JBCBWQ010000144.1:0-6972 GCA_039817025.1 Pseudomonadota bacterium
ATGGCGGCGATCGGCGCGCGCACCGGGTTGCCGACCGGAACATGCTTTGCGCCAGCGGGCAGGCGGTCAAGCCGCCTGAAGCCGGACGCCACGGCACCCGCAGACGCTGAGAACTGCCGGTTCACACGGCCAAGGACGGCGTTTTGTTCGTGAATCAGGATGGGCACCTTGCGGCGCTTGGCAGCGGCGAGGGCGGGATAGGCCGGATAACCGCCAAACCCCGCAACCAGGGCCGGCTGAAGGCGGCTCATCAGCTTTGACGCCCGGTTGATGCCATTCAGGATCTTGAAAGCGGTTCCAGGCAATGCGAGCGGGCGCTTCAGGCTTGGGCTCGCGGCTTTGACTTCCTCTTTCCAATCAGCAGGGAATTTTTCGGCGTAGCGCAGACCCCGCGCATCGCTCATCAGTCCCACGGCCCAGCCCCGCGCCGCCATTTCCTCGGCAAAAGCGGCGGCAGGAAACATGTGTCCGCCTGTCCCGCCAGCCCCGATTATGACGAGCGGTTTGTCAGCCATGGCGTAAATATCCTCTGCGATACGCCCCCGGCCTGCGGATCAGCGCCAGCGCCAGTCCGAGTGTCAGGGCAATGCCCAGCATGGACGAGCCACCATAGGACACAAACGGCAGCGTCATCCCCTTGGGCGGAATGAGGCTGACGTTTACGGCGATGTTTATGGCTGCCTGAAGGCCAAACAGGGAAAACAGGCCGACGGCCGCGGCTCGGGGGTAGCTGTCTTCGATATCCGCGGCGAGATGGAGCCCGCGAAGGGTAATGAAGGCCAACACGCCGATCAGGGCAAGCGCGGCGACGAGGCCATACTCTTCAGACAGGACCGAGAAAATGAAGTCGGTATGCGCATCCGGTAGGCGCATTTTCACAGCACCCTCCCCCGGACCAGCCCCCATCAGGCCGCCGCGCGCAATCGCCTCAGACGCCTTGTCGATCTGATAGGTGTCGTACGCCGTTGGATTGAAGAAGGCGTTCACGCGCAGCCGCACATGGGGCAGCGTGGCGTAAAGCGCTGTGATCAGGGCAATCCCGCCGCCGCAAAAACTCGCTATCCAGCGCCATGGCGTGCCGGCGACAAAGAAGGTGATCACAAAGGCCATGCCAAGCAGCGCGGACTGACCCACATCGGGCTGGAGCAGGAGCAGGCCGAGGGTCGCGATGAAGAAGGCAAAGGCCACCGGTGCCCAGGGGCCATCGGGAAACAGGTTGCGCTGGGCGAGGAGCCAGCCGGTCAGCAGGATCAGCGCAGGCTTGATGAATTCAGACGGCTGAAGCGAAAATCCGGCAATCCGCAGCCAGCGCTGGGCGCCTTTGGCTTCGTGCCCAAAGACAAGAATAAAGGCCATGAGCGCGAACGCGCCGAAGAAGACCAACGCGGCGAACCGCCGGGCCCAGTCCCGGTCCAGCAGGCTCGACCCGATCAGCGTGACAGCGCCAGCAGCGGCGAAGAGGGCATGGCGGCGCGTGAAGAAAGCCGGGTCCGAATAGCCTTCCCGCATTGCCGCTGCCGGACCTGCAGCCAGCGACAGGAGCAGCCCGAGCCCGATCAGAATGAAAGCAGCAGCCAGAATCGGCCAGTCCACGGTGCGCCGCCATTCCGACAGCAGGGAGCGATCGGAGCGGAGCGGGGCCGATCCGGACAGGCTCGTCACGCGGTCTCCAGCAGACCGGGCGCGCCGACAAGCGCTTCAACTTCGGCGCGGAATGCATCGCCGCGGGCTTCAAAATCGCGGAACTGGTCGAAGCTCGCGCACGCTGGCGACAGGAGGACCACGGCCTCCTCACCCGAACGACTTGCGTCCTCGTAGGCAGCCCGCACAGCCTTGTCGATTGAGCCGCAGCGCACAAACGGGGCAGCGTCGCCTATGCTGCTCGCGATGATGTCCTGCGCCTCGCCGATCAGATAGGCCTTGGCCACATTATTGTAGTACGGCTTGAGCGCATCGACGCCATCGGATTTGGCCTGACCCCCAGCAATCCAGTACACCTTGTTGAAGGCGCGCAAGGCCTGCTCGGCCGCCTGGGCATTGGTGGCCTTGGAGTCATTGATGAAGCGGACCTTGCCCTGCTGGCCAACGATCTCGAGCCGGTGCGCAAGGCCGGGGAAAGACTGGATCGCCGCCATGATAACGGAGGGCTCAACACCCAGTGCGCGGCAAGCGGCGTAGGCTGCAGCAGCGTTTTGGTGATTGTGACGGCCCATGAGTGCCGGCGCACCAGACAGGTCGCCAACCCGTTCGGATTTGCCCGTGAGCGTCTCGAACAAAGATCCGCCGATCGCACAGACACCGCGGCCGAGCGCAAACTGGCTCGAGACCTGAATCAGCTTGGCCAGACCGCGCGCCGATGGCGACATCGCCAGCGCCTGGGTGACCTTGTCATCTGCGCCGATCACGGCCGTGTCGCCTGGCGTCTGGTTCTGGAAGATGCGCTTCTTTGCGTCGATGTACCCATCAAGGCCGCCATGGCGGTCGAGGTGATCTGGAGACAGGTTGAGGAACACCGCCACATCGCAATGCAGGCTCTTGACCAGGTCCAGCTGGTAAGATGACAGCTCCAGCACATAGGTCGCATTGCCATGCAGGGCGGCCATGTCGAGCACGCCAGTGCCGATATTGCCGCCGACCCGGGCATCCCGGCCTGCCTCCTTCAGGATGTGACCGATCAGGGCCGTGGTGGTGGATTTGCCATTGGTTCCGGTGATGCCGACGATTTTCGGGCGACCGCGCTCCGGCAGGGCCTGAACGGCGCGGGCGAACAGCTCCATATCGCCGACAACGGGCACGCCAACCATTTCCGCCATGCGTACAATGCGATGCGGCTGCGGGAACTTGTAGGGCACGCCGGGGGACAGAACGAGCGCGGCAAAGGTCTGCCAGTCGCGCTTGTTGATGTCGGAAAGCGTAACCCCTTCGCTTTCAGCACGGGCGCGGGTCACTTCGTTGTCGTCCCAGGCATGCACGCGCGCGCCGCCGGCCGCCAGGGCCTTGGCAGCAGACAGGCCTGTGCGGCCTAGTCCGAAAACGGCGACATCGCGCCCGGCATATTCGCGGATGGGGATCATCTTCCCGACGTCACCTCAGCTTCAGGGTTGCGAGGCCCGCCAGGGCGAACATGAAAGACAGGATCCAGAACCGCACGACAACGCGGGTTTCCGGCCAGCCACCTTTCTGAAAATGGTGGTGCAGCGGGGCCATGCGGAAGATCCGTTTGCCTTCGCCGGTCATCTTGCGCGTGATCTTGAACCAGCCGATCTGCATCATGACCGACACAGCCTCGAGCACAAATAACCCGCCGATCACAGCAAGGGCGAACTCGTGTTTCACCGCGACGGCGACCACGCCGATCAACCCGCCAAGGCCGAGCGAACCGGTATCGCCCATGAAAAGCTTGGCCGGGTAAGCATTGTACCAGAGAAAGCCCATGCCTGCGCCGATCATGGCCCCGAGCAGGACCATCAACTCGCCCGCGCCGGGGGTGAACTGGATGCCGAGATAGTCCGCGAACCGGAAGTTTCCGGTCAGGTAAGCGATCAGCGCATAGGCCGACGCCGCAAACATCATGGGCACAATCGCCAGACCGTCGAGGCCATCGGTAAAGTTCACCGCATTGGCCGAGCCCACCACGACAACCATGCCGAAAAGGATGAAGAAGGCCCCCAGGGGCAGGAAGTAGTCATTGACGAACGGGACGGCCACGCCGCCAGCAAAGCTCTGGTCATTTGGCGCGATGGACGTCGTTGGAGCCAGTGAAGCGATCTGCTGCGACAGCCCGTTGAGCGCCCCCCAATCGGCATAGCCGGCGGGTGTGTGCGCGCCGTGAAGGCCCATGATGAACGCGCAGGCGATCGCCGCGACAATAAACTCGACCAGCAAACGGACCCGCGCTGAGACGCCGTCGGTCGATTGCTTGGTGACCTTGGCATAGTCATCGAGGAAGCCGAGGAACGCGTAACAGACCGTCACGAACAAGACCGCCCAGATGTAGGGATTGCCGAGATCGGCCCAGAGGATTGTGCCGGCAAACAAGCCAATCCAGATCAGGAAGCCGCCCATGGTTGGCGTGCCCTGCTTGGACAGTTGCGCTTCCAGTGAAAGATCACGGATGGGCTGGCCCTTGCCCTGGCGCGCGCGCAGGAGCGCGATCATCGGGCCGCCTGCGAGCACGGCAACGAGAAACGCCGTAGCGATCGCCGCTCCGGTTCGGAAGGTGATATATTTCAATACGTTGAGCACGCCTGAATCGGCGGCCAGAAGCTCATAAATCATTATCTACCCCAGCGACGCGAGTGTCTTCGCGCCCCATCACACGCTGTTCCGCGGCCACGCTCCATTGGCGCAGCGCATCCGCCAGCAAGTGCATCCCGGATGCATTCGAGCCTTTGATCAAGACAATATCTCCGTTCTGGAGGTGGTTTTTCAGCTCCGTAGACAGATCAAGCGCCTTGACGCTCCAACGTTTCTGAATCGTTCCAGGCAGCGCCGCATCGAGGGCGCGCATTCCCTCGCCCGCAAGAAACGCCGCATCGGCCCTTGCGGCCTCGACAGCACCCGCAAGACCTGCATGTTCAGCCTCGCTGTTTGCGCCGATTTCGAGCATCTCCCCGAGGGCGACGATGCGCCGGTTGCCCTTGCGTGCCGCGAGCCCGGCAAGGGCGGCGCGCATGCTTTCAGGATTGGCGTTGTAGCTGTCATCAACAAGGAGCGCTGTGCCGCCGCCCGGCAGGTGCAAGGCCTCAGCAACGCCGCGCCCCGGCGGCGGTGTGTAGCCCGTCAGCGCCCCTGATGCGTCGGCCAGGGAAATCCCCGTTCGCGTTGCCATCAAGAGCGCGCTGGCCACGTTCACGGCCCAGTGCTCGCCCACCGCATTGATTGCGACGCGCGCGGTCCGGCCGACGACCGACACGTCGATCACGCTGGTCTGGCCATCGCTTTGATAGCCCGTCACACGCGCGATTGCGCCTTCGCTGGTCCCGAACGTTTCAACGGTCGCCGTCGGGCAGTATTCCCGCGCACGTTGCTCCATGCGCTCGCGGAACACATCGTCAGCGGGCAGGAGTATCGTGCCTCCGGCTTCCAGCCCGGCAAAAATGTCGGACTTCTCATCCGCCACGCCTTCGATGGAGCCAACGCCCTCAAGGTGAGCCGGCGCGATTTTGGTGATCATGGCATGGTGCGGGCGCACGAGCTTGGATCGCGGCGCAATCTCGCCAGGTGTGGACATGCCAATCTCAAAGACGGCCCGCTGGGTTTCCTGCGGCATCCGCGCAAGGGTGAGCGGCACGCCCCAATGATTGTTGAAGCTCTTTTCCGGCCAGTGCGCAGGCCCGGCAGCGCGATAGATGCGCGCCAGCATTTCTTTCACACTGGTCTTGCCGACCGATCCTGTAATCGCCGTACGCGTCGCATCGGACCGGGCGCGCGCCGCAACGGCTAGGGCGGTGAGCGCGTCGAGCACGTCATCAACGCGAAGCTCCGCCCGGCCGCCCGCAGGCCTGGAGACGACCGCTCCAGCTGCGCCGGCATCGAACGCGGCGGGGACAAAATCATGACCGTCTCGCACGTCTTTCAGCGCCACGAACAGGTCGCCCGGCATCAGCGAACGGGTGTCGATCGACAAACCGGAACAGGCAAACGCCGCATCGGCCAGCCCGCCGGTGACCGCTTCAATATCCGCAGAGGTCCAGAGCGGCGCAGGCATCAGGCAGCCTCCAGCGCGGCTTTGGCCGTGTCCTGGTCGGAAAAGGGAATAATGTCCTTGCCGATGATCTGACCGGTCTCATGGCCCTTGCCAGCGATGAGCAGCGTGTCGCCCTCTTTCAGGCCAGCAACGGCGGCCGCGATGGCCTCGCCTCGATCAGCGATTTCCTCGGCGTCCGGGCAACCTGCGAGGACAGCCCTGCGGATCTTTGCTGCATCTTCTGTGCGCGGATTATCATCCGTCACGATCACGTCGTCAGCTTTGTCGGACGCGATGGCACCCATTTTCGGGCGCTTGCCCGCGTCGCGATCACCGCCGCACCCAAAGACGAGCACAAGCCGGCCGGCCGTATGGGGGCGAGCAGCCCGAAGCAACGTGTCGAGCCCGTCGGGCGTGTGGGCGTAGTCGACGAAGATCCCAGCGCCGGCTTCAGTTTCCCCGACAAATTCGAGCCGACCCTTTACGGGTTTGAGCTTGTGCAGCCCGGCGACCACTTCGCCAAGATGCATCCCCTGGCAACGCGCAAGCGCGGCGGCGCACAGGGCATTCAGCGCCTGAAATTCGCCGATCAGCGGGAGGTCGACTTCAAAGTCGCCTTCCGCGTCGCGCAGGAACATGCGCTGGCCCGTTGCCTTTGGCATCAACTCGCGGATCTTTAGGTCGCGCCCCCGCCAACCGACCGACACAGGACGCAGCCCCGCGGCGAGCGCCGCGTGCTCGAACGCATCTTTTTCAGGACTATCGGCATTGACAACGGCCGTTGTGCCGATGGGCAAAAGCTCAGTGAACAGACGCATTTTCGCGGCGCGATAGTCGTCCATGTCCTTGTGGTAATCGAGGTGATCCTGGGTGAGGTTTGTAAAGGCGGCAGCCTTGAGGCGAACCCCGTCCAGACGGTATTGCGCGAGCCCGTGGCTGGAGGCCTCCATCGCGCAATGGGTCACGCCGGATTGGGCAAGCGCGGCCAGTGTTTCGTGGACGCCGACGGGGTCTGGTGTTGTATGGCCGAGATCGATTGCACCATCGGGACCAATGGCGCCGAGCGTTCCCATGGAGGCGGCCTTGATGCCGGACGCGGCCCAGATCTGGCGGAGGAAATCTACGGTTGAGCTTTTGCCATTGGTGCCGGTGACAGCGACCATCACGTCGGGCTGCTCCGGGAAGAAGCGCGCGGCGGCCTGCGCAAAGGCAAGGCGCGGCTCATTATCGACAACTTCGACCACACCAGCGCCCCGGCTTGCATTGGGAAGGCGGCGGTCGGA
>JBCBWQ010000145.1:0-6966 GCA_039817025.1 Pseudomonadota bacterium
TGAAGAAGAAGGTAATGGCGATCATGTGCGCCGGGTTGTAGTGGAAATTCCCATACTGGTAGCCGGTGTACGATACCCAATCGAGGTGACTCATGATGCCATACGGGAAGCCGTGTCCCCATGCGCCCATCAGAACAGGGCGAATGATGACGAGGGTGACGTAGGCGAAAACAGCGACGCTGAAAGCGAAGGGGACATGATAGCCCATGCCGAGTTTTCGGCTGATCTCCACTTCTCTCAGGGTCCAGGACGCGAAGGCTCCGGTGGCGCAAATCGTAATGATTTGCCAGAGCCCGCCTTCGGCCATGGGTGCCAATGCGAGTCCGTAGCTGATGTCTGGCGGATCAATGCTGATGAGCCAGGGGTTCCATGTATCCTCCATGGACGCGCCTAGAAAAATGAGCGCGGTACCGAGGATAGCGAAGAAGGCGGTCGTTATGCCGAAGAAGCCGACATAAAACGGACCAACCCAGAAATCGAAAAGATCCCCGCCAAGCAGTGTGCCGCCGCGGATCCGGTATTTTCGTTCGAAACTCAAGAGGGCCATTCGGCGGTCCTTTGCGTGCAGGGGCAACGCTCGTGTTTAGCGGTGCCGGCGGAAACAGGGTTGGAACGGCGGATGACGAATACCATCCGCCGCACCAGATCAGGCGTTGCGCAGAAGCGCTTCTTCCGCGTCGAGCATCGAAGCGGTTTGTGCTGGAGAGGTGTCCAGCCAATTGTACCGCGGCGAGCTGAGCAGAATGAAGTGGATCAGCACAGCAAGGGTGAACAGGAAGATCCCGAGCGCCACTAGAATGCGACGCGGATCAAATAGAAGCCAAAGTCTCCACATGTCGGGTCTCCTTTATCCCATTAATCCAAGGTACGAGCCGGCGAGTTTCACGCCTTCTTCGATCGCTGCGTAGCCGTCCGGGCCGGGGACCCATGGGCGCCACATCCAGACGAGGAAGTGGGCAACGCAGGCAATTAGGGTGAAGAAGATGAAACTCATCACGAATGCCTTATGGAATTCGCGGGCCTCGGACGCCGTCAATCCTGACAACGACTCCGACCTTGAAGTTGTTTCACTGGCCATTTAATGCCTCCTTTTTCTTGACCTAAGGCCGTTGGCCGCATGTATTGCCCTGCGACCGAGGCTGACGACGGCGTCATGCGTCGACAAGGGTTGCGTGGACGGACCATCCGTCTACGGATTTTAGCGCCCCATATAAATCCAGGGCAGTACGCTATTGAGCGCAGCGTTTGTTTCGCTGAACACATTGTCAGAGACCTGACGGTCATCGACATAGGTGCGGCCGAACCCGCGCGTCAGCTGGCGCAGCAGGGTGATCGCGAAGACGAATGGATAGAGTGCCGTAAAGTAGACAAGGTACTCCATTCCGCGTGCCGATTTACGGCGGGGGGCGAGGCTCAGGCTCATGGCGTCTCTCCTTCTTTGGGCGTGCAAACGAACGTCATTGTCCGGCCTGCATCGCGACGGTTTCCTTGGTGACGGTGGACTGGCCCGCGGCACGCGCCGCGGCTTCGCACTGGTCGCGAAGGCGCTTGGCGGCGGATATACGGGCAATGATTGGGAACGCTTCTACGCGGCGGTCGAGGGCAGAGCTCGCATCGGCATCCCAACGGACCGATTGTGCGACGCGCGACGGTGTCGCATCGCCTCTGTCCATGTCGGCCGAGAGCGGCAAGATGTGAAACAGCGCATCGAACAGCGCGTTGCAGACTTCCTGTACGAGATAGGTCGCGCCGGAATAGCCCATGAAGGGCGTGCCGGTGTGGCGACGGATCACGGCACCGGGGAAGGAGGCAGGGATGTAGGCCGATCGCGCGCCGTGCTGTTGCAGGTACATGCGTTCGTTGAAGCTGCCGAAGAGGACCAATGGTGCACCGGCACCGATTTCATCCTCAATTTCAAAATTGTCTGTCTTGCGACCTGAAACACGCGCATGTGAGAAAACACAGGGCAGACCGAGGTCGTTTTCCAGGAAGTTACGCACGCCGCGGGCGTAGGTCTCATTTGCGACAATACCGAAATTGGCTGTGCCGAAGAAGTCTTGCGTGACCGAACGCCAAAGGTCCCATAGCGGCTTGATCGTGGTGTGCTTCTCGCGCTCGATGAATGGTTCCGGATCAAGGTCGAGCAACTCACCCAAGGTGCGCAGGAATTTGGTGGTGGAGTGCAAGCCAATCGGTGCTTGCAGATATGGCTGACCGGTGGCTTCGCAAAGGGCGCGGCCGAACTCCCGGTACATGCAGATGTTGACGTCGGCGTCGATCAACCGTCGCGTTTCAGAGATGTGCGAGCCGAGAGGGAAGACGAGATTGATCTCTGCGCCGATGCCTTCAATGAGGCGCCGGATCTCGGCAAGATCGGACGGCATGTTGAACATGCCGTAGGACGGTCCGATGATATTGACGCTCGGCTTGGCACCGTCCGGCTTCTTGCGCGGCTTCGGATCGCGACCTTTGGTCTGTGCGTATTCCGTCCACAGCCAGAGAAGCGCACGGTCCGCGCATTGCCATTGGTCCTCGTCGATAGTGCGCGGGAGGAAGCGCTGGATGTTGGATCCTTCCGGCGTCACGCCGCCGCCGATCATTTCAGCGATGGACCCCGTGACGACGACGGCAGGCAGCTCCGGATCGAGCGCAGCACGGGCCCGTTTCATTGCGCCCTCTGTGCCGTGCTGTCCCAGTTCTTCCTCGGCCAGTCCCGTGACGACGATAGGCAGTTCGTGCGGCGGTAGGGCGTCTGTGTAGTGGAGGACCGACGTGACGGGCAGATTTTCGCAGCCAACAGGGCCATCGATAACAACCTGAAGGCCCTTAATCGCCGTAAAGACGTAGACCGAGCCCCAGTAGCCGCCCGCGCGATCATGATCCTGAATCAGCATCCGATCGGCTCCTCCAGGTTTGCCGCGCGCTTGGCGGCGATGGCGAGCTTGCGGCGCTGCTTGGCGCGGAAGTCTTCGTGAATGTCTGGTGTATCTTCCCAGAGCCCGGCCGTGTCACCGGATCCGACGCCTTCGAAGAAGTCTCGCATCTCCTCAAAGCGCCCTTTGTTTGCCAGCGCTGCATTCACGACTTGCGCGAGGCTGCCTGCGCCGGCGGCCCCCATGAGCGGGCGTGCGGAAATGAGATTGGTGAAGTAAAGCGCAGGAATAGCCTTTTCCTTGGCTTTCTGAACGACGGGTGTCGTGCCGATCGCCAGATCTGGTTTGAACGCGTCAAGCGCAGCAAGGTCGGTTTCCAGAGAGGCACGATACCGAATTTCAACGCCGCGCGCCTGTAGCCATTCGCGGTCAGGGTCGGACCATGGTGTGCGGGGGCAGGCGGTGCCGACATAACGGACATCTGCGCCGCTTTCGCAAAGCAGCCGCGCAACGAGCAGTTCCGAGCCTTCATAACCAGACACTGTGATCCTGGCTTTGATTGGCATGGCCGATAGTGCGCCGGAAATGGCGGGCAGGGCGGCGTTCTGGGCCTTGGCTATATCGTCTGCCGAAACGCCTGCTGCTTCGCCGATGGCACTCAGCCATGCGGCGGTTCCGTCGACGCCGACAGGCGCGGAGCCGACAATGGGACGCCCGGCTGCTTTGAGTTCGCGGACTGATGCGGTGTAGAAGGGGTGGATCGCGGCAACGGCAGCACAGTCCAGCGCGGTGTAAAGCTCGCGCCATTCGCGGGTCGGAACTGTTGCTCCTGCAGCTAAACCCATCGGCTTCAGCAGTTGTGAGATGCCGATTGGGTCAGCTGGGAACATCTCACCGAGCAGGGTGATCTTCGGCAGGTCGGCGGTGTCTGTCGGCGCGCGGCTGACGGTTCCAGCCTCAGCTTCCGCCCGCGCATAGGCAAGCATCGCGCCGGCGAGCACGTCCTTGGCTTCTGCATGAGTCGGGACGCCGAAACCGGGCACGTCGATACCAATGATCCGTACGCCATTGATCTCATCGGGCAAAAGGCGGAGTGGAACGCCCGACGCAGTCGGCACACAGAGGTTCGTCACAACGATCGTGTCGTAGCGCGCCGGGTCTGCCATAGACTCGACCGCCTCCTTGATGTCCTCAAAGAGTTTTCCGGTGACAAGGGTCTCGGAGTTAAAGGGCACATAGCCGACCGAACGCTTTGCGCCGTAGAAGTGGGACGTGAAGGTGAGGCCGTAAACGCAGCAGGCCGAGCCGGAAAGGATGGTCGCCGTGCGTTTCATGCGCAAGCCAACACGCAACGAGCCGAAGGCCGGACACATGCTCTGGGGTTGGTCGTGCGGACCTTTCGGATAATCGCGTGCGTATTGTTCAAGCAGGGTTGTTTTGCCCGCGGCGCTGGCTGCGGCGCGCATTTCATCGGCTCCGGCATGGCAGCCGGCTGCGGTCTCCTCCGCATTCAATCCTGATTGTGTGCCCCGGTCCGACATGTGCCCCTAGATCTCCTCGTATATGACTTCGAGGGAAGGTTTCTCGGTGATGTTCGCGCCCCGCATATCCTCGGCCGTTGCGGGCTGGAGCTGAAAGTCAGCGCCTGTTTCTTCTGCAGAAAAGAGATCAAGAAGGGCGTCATGGGTGAGCGGGGCCGGATGTACCGGCGGCGCACTCCCAACATTCGAAGCCAGGGTTTCGAACATTTCAGCCCACGGACTGCCAGGCTTGCCGACGATCTGGTAGTTTGCCGACTTGCGGCGAATGTCTTCGTCGGCCGGGATGGCAGACAGGACCGGGATGTTGACGCGCTCAGCAAAGGCTGCAGCTTCGCCGGTTCCGTCATCCTTGTTGATGACCATGCCTGCAACACCAACATTGCCGCCGAGCTTACGGAAATACTCCACCGCAGAGCAGACATTGTTTGCGACGTAGAGTGACTGCAGGTCATTGGACCCGACGACGATCACTTTCTGGCACATGTCGCGGGCAATCGGCAGGCCGAAGCCTCCGCAAACGACGTCGCCGAGGAAATCGAGGAGGACGTAGTCAAAGTCCCACTCGTGGAACCCGAGCTTCTCGAGCAATTCGAAGCCGTGGATAATGCCGCGACCGCCGCAGCCGCGTCCAACTTCTGGTCCGCCGAGCTCCATGGCGTAAACGCCATCGCGCTTGAAGCAGACATCGCCGATGGAAACTTCCTCACCCGCTTCTTTCTTCTTTGAAGAGGTTTCGATGATCGTGGGGCAGGCGCGGCCACCAAAGAGCAGTGACGTCGTGTCTGATTTGGGATCACAGCCGATGAGCAAGACCTTCTTGCCTTGCTGGGCCATCATGTAGCTTAGGTTGGCGAGGGTGAAGGACTTGCCGATCCCTCCTTTTCCGTAGATCGCAATGATCTGCGTTTCCTTGGTCACCTCGCCTGTTGCAACGGGATCAGGCTCGATATTGGCTTCATCGCGTAGGCGATCGTCCCGATCGGCAATGGAGGAACGACCCTCAATAAGCGTGGTCATGACTATGTCTCCAGTCGAGAACAAGTTTCAGGCAGGCAGGATCTTCGAATGCCGTGCGATAAGCGATTTCAGCGTCTTCAGCGTCGCGCCGATGGGAGATCAGCCCCGCAAGGGACAGCCGGCCGGCTTCGATGTGTGCGAGGACGCGGTCCATGTCGGCGCGCGTCCATTCTGCAGCGACAGCAAACCTTACCTCTGCCATGAAGGCTGGGGGAAATGCGAATGAGAGCCGATCTGGGTAGAAGCCTGCGAGGGTGATCGCCGCTCCCTTTTTAGCACGGGCGATCAAGGCATCGAGAATGTCGGAATCGCCGCTGGCATCGGAAATCGTCGCGTAACGCGCGGCGTCATCTTCAGGTGCGATGACCTGATAGTCCTGCATGTCCCGGCGATGCTCGGAAGCCTCCCAGACAGTCGGTTGACCGCCCTCTGCGATGGCGATGCGCGCAATGAGACGGCCGAGTACACCATGTCCGACTATGAGTTCGGGAACACCGCCAATTGCGACAGCATGTTGTGCTGTGGCGGCAAGGGCGAGCAGCGCATAGTCCCGGTCCGCGTATTCCGGGAGTGGAATGAGCTTATCCGTTTGCGTGACAAGGCGAGAGGCTGTCGCGCCGAACAAGGCACGAGCATCTGCAAAACCATTTGATCCGGGGACGAAGACTTTGCAGCCCTCAAGGTCAGGCGCTTGCGGCGCTTTGGCTACGATGCCTACAGATTCGTAACCGGGAATGAGGGGGTAGCCCATGCCCGGAAAGGCTGGCATCTGGCCGGACCAGAGCAGGCGCTCTGTTCCTGTGCTGATGCCACTCCAAAGAACGTCTATGAGAGCATCCTCGGGCTCAACAGCTCTGAGTTGCAGCGTTTCGAGGCTCAGCTGCCCGTTCCCTTCAAACACCACAGCCAGGCTATCAGTGCTCACTGAACGTTGGGGGCTGCGCCGCGCCTGCGCAGTCGTCTCAAGGGAATCGTAGGTAAGGACGCTCATAAGTGTCAGCATAGGATTACACTTAACGCTGTCAACTAAAAAGCGTTTCGGTGTCAACGAAGGACACTCATAGGTTCTATGAGGCCCGCGGCGTGACTCCGTTGAACTCCGCCGTTCGCGCAATGGGGCGGAGAAGTTTGCGGCGATGGTAGATGATGATGCCCAAGCCGACGGACAGCGGCACTGCCCATAGGGCCGGGTTCAACGCTGCTTCCGGTAAAAGTCGAACCGATCCAAACGCGAGGAACGCGGTATAGACGGATATGCCCGCGCCAACGAGGCCTTTGAGGTGTTCGACGAGCCAATCCATCGGGTGGGGCGCTGGTTTATAGAGGTACCAGAGATTGGTCGCGACCGTGGCGACGCCCACCAACGACATGCCCACCATCAGAATCTGCCCGACAAGAACACCCTGTAGCGCGCAATTGGCCGCGGCGATGAGCAATATGGCCTGAAGTCCAAGCATTACTGGAATTTTCGCCGTAGGCATCAGCCTGTGCACCATAGCCGCTCCCATCGCGACCCATCCTCATCTCATGCATGA
>JBCBWQ010000146.1:0-6884 GCA_039817025.1 Pseudomonadota bacterium
TCATTGCAGAAAACGGCTCAGATGCTGCGGGAATTCTCGCGACATGCGCTGCTGCAGATGAAACCCTCGTTAGCGACCTTGCTCTGGCCTCTGCAACCGATGCGAGTGTTGTTGAGCCCGTTGAGCGCGCATGGCTTGCGGATCTTGAGGCGTCAGCGGTGACAAATGCGGCTTACAGCCAGGCCTTTCCGGGCGGCGGCTGGGTTGTCACGATTTGCCTGGCGCTGTTTGCGTTTACGACGATTATCGGCTGGTCCTACTATGCCGAGCAAGCGATCACTTACCTTCTGGGCGAGTGGGCGACGCATCCGATCCGTTACATCTGGGTTGTGGTGATCTTTGTCGGCGCGCTGACCGAGGTGGGCTTTGTGTGGATGCTGGGCGGGCTTGCCAATGCATCCATGGCCGTGCCGAACCTCATCGCGATCCTCGCCCTTTCAGGCGTGGTCATGGCGATGCACCGCAAGAACGGGGATCCCGACACGGAGTCCGGTGAAACGGTGATGCTGAAAAGCGGAGACGCCGCCGCGGACACGCCCGCCGAATAAGCGGGCCACTCAGGCGGGCGCGGGCATCCAGCTGGGCAATGGCCGATAGGCCGCCCGCGCCGCCTGTTGCAGCGTTCGCAGGGCATCGCGCGCCGACCGGCACAGGTGCGCCAGCCCACACGGGAGCCGGCCGTGGCGGACAATAATCGCCCATTCCGGGCGCGAGCGGTCTGTGATCTCGGCCTGCTCGCGCGCCTCCCGCCGGCGCATCCATGCCGCCATGCGCCGGGCCAGCTGCTCAGGATTGCGGGCGACCGCTTCGGCGGCCCGTGCCCGCTCTTGCAGGCGGCGGGATGTGAGGCGCAGGTCAGGATTGCGGCGCGCACGAATGGCCGCCCAATCCGGCTGGGGCCGGGGGCGCCAAGGGTCAAACATGGGCAGGGTGTGCCGGCTCGGCAGGGACCGGCGCAGGCGCACGGCGGCGGCTGGCCTGGCCCTCGGCGCGCGCGGGGCCGTGTCCAGATCCGTCGCCACAAGCAGGGCGAGGCGCCGGGCCAGCGTCTCCGCCGCACGCACCTGCCTTGCGGCGGCCGTGTGCTCGGCCCGCGTCAGCACGGCCCCGAATGCGGCCAGCAGCGCCAGCGCCCGCGCCACGAGCGACGCGGCCACAGGGCCATACCAGCGGGTCAGCGCGTCAGCGCGGGAAGGGGCGGGTGAAGGGTTCATGCAGCGGACTATACGGGGTCCGCGATTAGGGTAGGATAGGGAGGGGGATAACGCATGGGTTTCACATCTTAAGTTTTTTGCAGTGCGCTCAACTTTTCGATTGGAAAGCTGTGCGGCTCCATCTAAAGTTTAGCTTAAATCTGAGTAACTTGGGGGTGGCTGTGGAATATTTCGTTAGGTTCTTAGAAGAGACCTGGGAGCTTTGGGCGGCACTATCATTACCCGTGGGTACTTTTCTGGCCGGCTGGCGTGCAGGATGGTGGAGAACAGTTAAGCAGCTCGAAGGAAGTCCTACAGAGACTAAACGAAGACTACTTAGTGCCGAACAAAAATTAATCGCCATTCAAAAGGCATCGGTCTCTGAGGTTATGGCGTGGGATAAGCCGAGACCTCACGATGCACCACTGTCCACTATGGGAAATGGAATATCTAAGCCAGTTATTATGGTTGCCAATTTAAAAGGAGGCGTTGGAAAAACAACGATTTCCGCAAATGTTGCGGCAATGATTGACAGGCGTTTCGGGCAGCGGGTGTTAGCTATTGACTTGGACTATCAAGGCTCAATGACTGCTATGATGATGCTCGCCGCAGAGCATAGTCTTCCGGCGGACGATAGGAACCGAGTTTCCTACTTTCTTGAGGGTGGGCATACATCAAGGGGGCTTAGACATCTCCCTATTCCTCTATCGCCAAAGCTGCAGCGGACAAAGATTGTGAGTGCGTATCACCCTTTGGCGAACCTAGAGAATAGGCTGCTTTTCAGTTGGTTGACGGGCAGCGAGAATAGCGATGTGCGTTATCATTTGGCGAGTGCGTTGCGAATGATGGCAGAGGCCGATCTCTTTGACGTGTGTATTATCGACGCGCCTCCGAGAATGACGACGGGCTTCATAAATGCATTCTGCGCGGCTACTCATATTCTAGTGCCAACAATACTGGATAGCTTGTCATCGGAAGCAACAGTTTACTTTGTTGAGCAGAGTGAGTCGCTGAGGCAGCAAGTAAACCCAAATCTGAAGATGATTGGAATACTGCCGAATTTTACAAGATCTAATACCGGCTTGACTTCGGACGAAGAGTCTCAAGTAAATTATATTAGTAATTCGATACAACCACTAATAGTTGGGCTGGGCAAGTCATGGTTGAATGTGCTGTGCCAAGGCGGGCGCAAATTTCGAAGTTTGCAGGTGAGGGACTTGTGTATTTGGATGGCAACCCGGCTGAAAGAGAGATTTGGGACGCTGTTGGTGCTAAACTGTTGAAATCTGTTCCGATTCGAAACATGGGAGTGACAGCATGAAAATGGATGAACTCGCAGCGTTTATGGTTTCAGCCGGCGATAGCGGTCAGCTGCCGAAACCGATCGCTGAAGAACTAGGAAAGTTGTTTGATGATCTGGGAGAAATGCCTCTCAAAGACTTTGTCTCTAAGGCAAAGAGATTTCGTCCAGCACCTCGAAAGTCTTCTCCAACGATACTGCCGACAGCGAACGCACAAGTGGTTCGAAATAGCTTCGAGGACATCCTCAGAACGGGCCCCAACGCGGACGCCGTTTCTGACGTTGTCGATAAGCTTCTAAGTCGTTCCGATGTAAAAGCCGCTGAGTTGTATAGTATTGCGAACCTTTACACAGGACATAGAGGCGGTTTCAAAAACAAGACCGCAGCGCGGAATCAAATTGTAAAGCGCGCCCGTAGGTATGAGTGGGATCAAGGTGCATTCGAAGTCCTTCGACGATCGAGAGCATAGCAACTTGTCCCCCTTAATCCCCATCCATCCTTAACGCCGCGACGAACGCTTCCTGCGGGATTTCCACCTTGCCGAACTGGCGCATGCGTTTCTTGCCGGCTTTCTGCTTTTCCAGGAGCTTGCGTTTGCGGGTGGCGTCGCCGCCATAGCACTTTGCGGTGACGTCCTTGCGCATGGCGGAGATGGTCTCGCGGGCGATGACCTTGCTGCCGATCGCCGCCTGGACGGGGATCTTGAACATCTGGCGGGGGATGAGGTCTTTCAGCCGCTCGCACATCTGGCGCCCGCGGCTCTCGGCCCGGTCCCGGTGGACCAGCATGGACAGCGCGTCGACGGGCTCGTCATTGACGAGGATCTGCATCTTCACGAGGTTTTCCGCGCGGTGGCCGATCATCTCATAGTCGAAGCTGGCATAGCCCTTTGAGATGGATTTCAGGCGGTCGTAGAAGTCAAACACGACCTCGTTGAGCGGCAGCTCGTATTTCACCATGGCGCGGGTGCCGGCATAGGTGAGCTCTTTCTGGATGCCGCGCCGGTCCTGGCAGAGCTTGAGGACGCCGCCGAGATAGTCGTCGGGGGTGAAGATGGTCGCTTCAATCCAGGGCTCGCGGACTTCGGAGATTTTCACCACGTCCGGCATGTCGGCGGGGTTGTGGAGCTGGGTCTCCTCGCCGTCTGTGAGGGTGAGCTCGTAGACAACGCTGGGGGCGGTGGCGATGAGGTCGAGGTCGAACTCGCGGGAGAGGCGCTCCTGGATGATTTCAAGGTGGAGCAGGCCCAGGAAGCCGCAGCGGAAGCCCATGCCGAGGGCTGCGCTGGTCTCCATCTCCCAGCTGAAGCTTGCATCGTTGAGGCGGAGTTTGCCCATGGCGGCGCGCAGATCGTCAAAGTCGCCGGCGTCGACCGGGAACAGGCCGCAGAAGACCACGGGCTGGACCTCCTTGTAGCCGGGCAGGGCCTCAGCGGTCTGGCGTTTGTCCTCAGTAATCGTGTCACCCACCGAACAATCCGCGACTTCCTTGATCGAGGCGACGAAAAAGCCGACCTCGCCGGGGCCGAGGGCGTCAACGTCGCGCGGGGCAGGGCCGAAAATGCCGACCTTGTCGATTTCGTACGTGGCACCCGTGCGCATCATGCGGATCTTCTGCTTCTTCTTCATCACGCCATCGACAACGCGCACGATCACGACGACGCCCATATACGGGTCGTAATACGCATCAACGAGCGCAGCCTGGAGCGGCGCGTCGGCTTCGCCTTTCGGCGGCGCGGGCAGGCGCGTGACGATGGCCTCGAGAACGTCTGCGATACCAAGGCCTGTCTTGGCACTGGTGTGGACCGCATCGGAAGCATCAAGGCCGATCACGTCCTCGATCTGCTCGGCCACACGGTCGGTGTCGGCAGCGGGCAGGTCGACCTTGTTGAGCACAGGCACGATCTCATGGTCCTGCTCGATGGCCTGATAGACATTGGCGAGGGTCTGGGCCTCGACGCCCTGGCTTGCGTCCACGACCAGCAGTGAGCCCTCACAGGCGGCGAGGCAGCGGGAGACTTCGTAGGAGAAGTCCACATGGCCCGGCGTGTCCATGAGGTTGAGCGTGTAGGTCTCTCCGTCATGGGCGGTGTATTCAAGGCGCACGGTCTGGGCCTTGATGGTGATGCCGCGCTCCTTCTCGATGTCCATATTGTCGAGCACCTGCTCGGACATTTCGCGGTCGGTCAGGCCGCCGCAGGTCTGGATCAGCCGGTCGGCCAGCGTCGACTTGCCGTGGTCGATATGGGCGATGATCGAGAAGTTTCGGATTTTGTCGCGTGGAGTCATTGCTGGCATATAGCGATACCCGGCGGGGGCGGGAAGGCGTTTTGCGCGTGAGCGGCACCGTGTCGCCGGAGCGGTTGCGCGGGCTGGCTATTGGCGAGCGGGGGGAGCTTCCTAGATCAATGGAGGACGCGGCCTGGCCGCCCCTGCCCATGCTGCAACCGGAGTACTGCCATGTTTGCCCGTTTCCTCGCCGCTCTCATCGTTCTGGCCGCACCGGTCGCTTCTGCCGATGTGGGCACGCCCGACGATGATGAGGCGCGCACGCAGGTTGAGTCCGACATCTTGCACGAAAAAGCGGATATTCTCCGCGACAAGGCACGGATTGCGCTGGCGAGCCCTGGCGGCGCGGACACGGTCGACGCGCGGCGCGAGGAGCACGATGATCTGATGGATTATGCCGATCGACTCGATCAAGCCGGCGACGAGTTGGACGAGGCCCGCGCTGCCCTGCGTGAAGCCCGCGCAGCGCTGATTGAGGCAGAAGACGCGGCTTTTGACGTGGTCGAGGATGTCCGCGATGCGGCAACGGCGCGGGGACGGGAAAGCGTGCTTGGCGACGTCATGGAATACGTGACCTTTGCCAGTGGCGCGCGGGAGCGACCGCTGAATATCGCATTCTGCGTTACGGCGGGTGGGCCTGACCCGACCGGTTACCGGGACCTGATTGTTGAGGAAGTGCGCGCGGCAGCCATTCGAATGCCTATTCTTGAGAACAGCGCCGTTGCCAAGCGCGGTGCGGATTCGCTCAAGCTGACAGGGGTACTCGCGCCTGAAAACGCCATTGAGTATATTGAAATCTCAGACATGGTGCGAGCAGAGCTGATCGACGCCGCCATGCGAACCGAATCGCCAGCCCTGACGCGGGCCAGCGTTATTCCGGGCGATTTCGCCGCTGACGCGTGCGCGGACTAAGCGATCAACCCGGTCTCAACCGAGAGGTCGAAGCTTGCCACGACAGGCGCGTGGTCTGACTCGGGGAATTTATCGTCCGTTGCGAAGGCCACGCTTTCATCATGCAGCATTTCGTTGTGGATTTCGGTGCCCTGATAGCAAGCCAGAAGCGGCCGAGATATCAGCAGATGGTCCAGCATGACGCCGCGGCCATGGTGATAAAGCGTAAAGCGCGATGGCTCCGGAACTGAGGTTTCAGCTGGCATCATGATGCGGCCTGCGAGGTCTGGATTGTTTGTATCCTGGACCTGACCGAGGATGGCAAGCACCGGGACCTCGTGGGACTCCGCATTGAGGTCTCCGCACAGCAGGATATGGGCGTCGGGGTCTGCGTCGAACAATTGATCAATAAAAATACGAGCACCGAGCGCTGCGCCAACGCGCTTCATGGATGAAATGAAGAAGCCCTCCGCCCAGGCTGCGGCGGTTCTCCATGTGTATCGATCGATTTTCTGGCCGGCGATATTGCTCGGAATTTTGGATTTGAAATGCGCGTTAAGGACGTGAAGCGTCGGCAAACCGTTTCCAGGCTCTAGACGCGTGTACAGGAGCGGGCGTTCCCAGGTGATGCTTGATGCTTCCGCCTGCGGAGGATTGGCGGTGATCGGCCTGTATTGCGGCATTGGCGATGAGCGGTCGCGGATCTGTTGAATGTCGTCCACCGACCAGTCTGGCCGCACAGCGGTCACCAGGTTGCGTTCGGCATAAGCATCTGTCTGACCGACGGGGGTCGTATGCGTCAGTGAGTAGGTGGCGTAGGGGGTTTCCTCGAGCAGCGTTTCCAGCGCTCGCAAGGTGTATGGCGCATCCCCGCCAGGCCCCTGTCCATGAACCTCCTGAAAACAGATCACGTCCGCTTTCAGGCGCCGAAGGGCCGGACGCATTACAGGGAGACGCCGGGCGAAGGCTTCCGCATTCGTGTCGCTGAGATTCTCTACATTAAAGGTCGCGATCCGCATGGCCGTCCCCCTTGCTCGCATGTGTCTGACGGAATTTACCAAAAAGAAGAGACGTGGCTGTGACAGAGTCGGTGCTTTGAGATCGGCACCTAAGCGAGATAAGAAGCAACACATGGCCGATACCACCCATCCAGCGCCGAGCGCCGCACCGTCAGGGATCACCGACGACGGATTCCTGACCGACTGCTGGTA
>JBCBWQ010000147.1:0-6820 GCA_039817025.1 Pseudomonadota bacterium
GGCCGGGTGTCGCGAGGATCAACGGCGGGGATGAAGCTCGGCCGTGGCGGCGGCATTCTGGATAAGCTTTCTCGTTTGCCACACGGACTGATCGCACTAATCGTTGCCATCGCCGTCATTGGCGCAGCCATGCTGTATTCCTCAACGATTACCAATCCGGTTGAAGCCGATTTGCCGCTCAAGCACGCCCAGCGATTTGCCCTGGCATTCGTTGTAATGATCGTTCTGGCGCTGACGCCGCTGCAAGTGTGGTTGCGGGTCGCCTTCCCGGCCTATATCGGCGCGTTGGTGCTCCTTGTTCTGGTCGAGCTGTTCGGCACGCTTGGCGGCGGGGCTCAACGCTGGCTTCAGATCGGCCCGGTTGCCGTCCAGCCGTCTGAATTCATGAAGCTCGCGCTGACCATGGCCTTGGCGCGCTATTACCAAATGTATCTCGGTCACCATTCCGGAGGCTTCTGGATTCATGTTCCTGCGCTTTTCCTGATCGCGGCGCCGGCGGCGCTGATCTTCAAGCAGCCAGATCTTGGCACGACGCTGATGCTGATTGCATCGGGCGGGGTGATCATCTTCCTTGCGGGTCTGTTTTGGCGGATCATTATTGCCGTAGGCGTTGCGGGGATTGGCCTTGTGCCGCTGGCCTACTTCTTCGTGCTTGAGGACTATCAGCGAAAGCGCGTTGAAACGCTGTGGAACCCGGGGGCTGACTCGCTGGGTGCCGGCTATCAGATAGAGCAGGCCAAAATCGCGGTTGGCTCGGGCGGCTGGGATGGCAAAGGTTACATGCAGGGCATCCAGTCCCAGCTCGACTATATTCCCGAGCAACACACCGACTTTATCCTGACGGTGATCGCCGAGGAGTTCGGCTTCCTTGGCGCTGCGGGTTTGCTCCTTGCTTGGGGCGTTGTTCTGGGGTGGAGCCTATACATTGCCTTGCGCTGTGAGAGCCATTTCGGACGGTTTGCCGTTGCGGGGGCCACGGCCACGATCATGTTCTACATCGCGTTCAATGTCGGCATGGTCATAGGGCTGTTGCCCGTTGTGGGCGTGCCCATGCCGCTTGTTTCCTATGGCGGCACGGCGATGCTCACCGTGATGGCGTGTTTCGGTCTGATCCTCTCTGGACATCTGCACCGATCCGACAAGCTCAGCGCCTCAGGGGTAATTTGACCCTTAGCAGCCGCATTCGTTGACCTTTATTGCGGCCTCGTTAGGGTCCGCGCGAAGATATTCCAGGAGAAACGCAGATGGCTGAAATCGGCCGTAAGACCGACACATGGGGCTCGCGCTTCGGATTCATCATGGCGGCCGTTGGCTCGTCTGTTGGCCTCGGCAACTTCTGGCGGTTTCCCTATTCGGCGGGTGAGAATGGCGGCGGTGCCTTCATCCTGATCTATCTCGTTTGCGTATTGCTCGTGGGTCTGCCGCTCCTCATGGCGGAGTACTCCATGGGGCGGAAATCCGGCATGTCCTCCATTGAAGGCATCGAGTCGCTTGCCCGCGCGCAGGGGCGGCACGGAAACTGGGGCATTGTCGGATGGATCGGCGCAATGACAGCGTCGTTTATCCTGTCCTTCTACATGGTGATTTCTGCCTGGCTGGTCGCCTTCGTTCTTCAGGCCCCGACGGGCAAGTTCAGCGGCATGGATGCGGCAACATCAGGGGCGAACTTCGAGGCCACGATCGGCAATACGGGCATGATCCTGACGCTTCTCCTCCTGTTCATAAGCGCCAATGTTGTTGTCATTGGGCGCGGGGTTAAGGGCGGTATCGAGCGGGCGGCGACGATTCTGATGCCGTTGTTTTTCGTTATGCTGCTGATCGTGGTCGGCTTTTCGGTGACGCGGGGTGACTTTGGTGCAGCGGCCGCCTTCATCCTTGAGCCGAAATGGGAAGACGTTGGCTTCGGGACGTTCCTTTCTGCGTTGGGTCAGGCGTTCTTTTCGATCGGTGTCGGTGTTTGCCTGATGCTGACCTACGGCGCATACCTCGATCGCGATACCAATATTCCGCGATCGTCCGCGATCATTGCGGGCTCGGATACCTTGGTTGCCCTGATCGCAGGCTTCGCGATTTTCCCGATTGTGTTCCTGGCGGGCCTTGACCCGGCCGGCGGGCCTGGCCTGTTCTTTGTGTCGATGCCGGTTGCCTTCGGGCAAATGGGCGCGGCGGGCACTGTCATGGCGACCGTGTTCTTCGCGCTGGCCCTGTTTGCAGCATTTACCTCGTCCATTTCGCTCATGGAGGTCAGCGTGTCCTGGCTGGAAGAGCGTCAGGGCGTGACCCGGCCCGGCGCGGCCATGGGCATCGGCTTTATCCTCTTCATGGTCGGTGCAGCGTATGTGTATTCGCTCGCCTATCTCGACTTCATGGACTTCATGACCGAAAGCCTGTTGCTGCCGCTGGGCGGCCTGCTGGTCGCGATCTTTGCTGGCTGGGTGCTGAGCCGGGATATGCTCACGAGCGAACTCGGTGAGGGCTCGATCATGAACGCATGGCGCTTTGCGATCCGATACATCGTGCCGCCGTTCGTGGGCTTTGTTCTTGTGTTCGGTTTCCTTGATAAAATTCAAGACCTGTACGGCGCGCAGCTTCCGGGCTTCCTGACGCTGATGCTCGGACCGAACCAGTAGCCCTGAGCTAGCCGAACCGCGCGGCGAAGGCGTCTGTCGCGGTGATCAGCTTGTCGACGATGCCAGGCTCAAGGCTGGAATGGCCAGCTGCCGACACAATAGACAGATCCGCCATGGGCCAGGCCTTGTGGAGCGCCCATGCCGAAGAGAGCGGTGTGACGACGTCATACCGGCCATGGACGATGGCTCCAGGTGTTTCTTTGAGCTTGAGCCCTGCTTGCTCAAGCAACCAGCCATCGCGTTCGAAGAAGCCGCCATTGTAGAAATAGTGGCACTCGATCCGCGCAAAGGCATCGACAAAAGCGTCTTCGTCAAAACGCGGCGGGCGCAGGCCGGGTCCTTCAAGCGACAGGGTTTCACCCTCCCAGCGAGCCCAGGCGCGCGCAGCGGCCTTGCGCGCTTTGGCATCGGTTCCCGTTAAGCGCTTGTAGAACGCCGTCAGTAAATCATTCCGCTCGTCTTCAGGAATCGGGGCGATGTAGCGGTCATAGGCATCGGGGAACAGACGACTCGCACCGGTTTGGTAGAACCAGTCGATCTCTGATTTTGTGATGAGAAAAATGCCGCGCAAAATTAATCCGTACACCTGTGCGGTGTGCGTGACGGCGTAAGAGAGTGCCAGGGTTGATCCCCACGACCCGCCGAAGACGACCCATTTGTCGATCTTAAGGATGGTCCGCAGCGTCTCGATATCGTCGATCAGGTCCCACGTCGTATTGTCTTCAAGCTCTGAATGCGGCGTTGAGCGCCCGCAACCGCGCTGGTCGAACAGGATGATCCGATAACGCCGTGGATCAAAAAACCTACGCATTTCAGGGCTTGAGCCGCCGCCCGGGCCACCATGGAGGGCGAGGACCGGCAAGCCGTCAGGATTCCCCGACTCTTCCCAGTAGATTTCGTGGAGGTCCGAGACCCTCAACCGTCCCGTGCGCCGCGCATCATGCCGCGGGTAGAGGGTTCGAAGTTTTTTGTTCGAGTTCATACCTGCTTCACCTATCTGCAGTGATATATGAATTAAAGGCTGGACGGTGTTTTTCTGACCTGTAGGAATGATGGGCGGGTCAGGTCGGTACACAGGGTGGCAGTATGCGCGGCGTTTTTGCGTGTGTTTTATGTTTAAGCATCGTTGGATGCGCAACGGTCTCAATGACGCCAGGGCGAGCAATCGTCGAGAATGGCGTTTCTGAACAACAATCCGCCCTACGAACAGCGTCCAACGCTTTCTGCGACGAGGCGGAGGAAGCGGGCTGGGTCCGCGAATCGTCGGGTCTTGTGGGATTGGCGAGCATCCTCCTGAATGGCGCACGCGGCGAAGACGCACCGCGCAACGACTACGCCGCAGCAATTGAGGCAGACGCCGCGCCGGTCGATGTCGTGTTCGCGACGATTATCCGCGACGCCACGGCCGCCCGGTCCGGGCTGTCGGCCGTTGTCCTCGAAGCTGATCGGGTTCTTGAGGAAGCGGCAGAGGCGAAACGCGCGGACGTGATGAGCTTTGAGCGCGTCCTCGTAAATGCGCAGGCGGCGTCCCGCAACTTTGCGCGGGCGGCGGACATTGCGGGCCAACGCGCTAAGACGCCTGACGCTGTGGACGTTGCGCTCGATGCCCTCGATACTGAAATCGATACGGCCCGCGGAACAGCCGACACGCTGGCGGACACCTATGCGTCAATCAATCGGTCGACGTCTTAGTCGTTAGACCTGAAAGCGCTTGCGACCAGAAGCGCCCACCCGGCAAGCATAATCAAACCGCCAATCGGCGTAATCGCACCGAACCAGCGCGGCGCGCCCAGCGCCATTGCATAGAGTGTGGCGGCGAACAGCGCGCTGCCCGTCACCAGCGCCCAGCCGCCGCGCCGCGTCCATCGCGTCGCCGCGTTCAAACCAATTGCGAGCGCTGCAGCTGCGTGCACCAGCCCGTATAGCGTGGCGGTCTCCCACCACCCCTGCGCTTCCGCGCTGATTTTCCCCTCCAGCCCATGGGCGCCAAAAGCCCCCAGGGCAACGGCGAAAAACCCCAAACAGGCTGACGCGGCTACGAGCAGATCGGATGTCTTAGACAAGTCATATGCCCTCTTTTCGGAACGGCCAGGATTGACGGATGCGAATCAGAGCGGCCAACCTAAGCCTGCACACGCGTCCGCCAAGAGGCGCGCACAGGGAGGAGACCCCCCATGCTGACCGCAGGTGACGAATATCCGATCCACCAGACGCCAGAGCCCATAGCGTTCTCGGGGTCGGACCGGAATTTCTACGATCGCTATTTCTACAATGGCTACAATGCAGACGGGTCGGTTTTCTTTGCGGCCGCTTTTGGCGTTTATCCGCATCTGAATGTCATGGACGGCGCAGTGTCGGTTCTGAAGGACGGCGTCCAGAAATCGGTTTTCCTGTCGCGACCACTGAATATGGAGCGGATGGATACGCAGGTTGGGCCGTTGCGGATCGAGGTCAAAGAACCGCTAAAGCGGATTCATTTGCACCTGACCGAGACCGAGGGACTCGCCCTGGACCTGTCCTTCGAGGGCCGGGCCTTTCCCATTGAGGAGCCGCGGTTCACCTATCGGCAAGGGCCGCGCATGCTGATCGACTGCACACGCATGACGCAAAATGGCGCGTGGTCTGGAATGCTCAGGATCGACGGTGAGCATTTCGACGTTACGCCGCAGCGGTGGAAAGGCACGCGAGATCGCAGCTGGGGCGTGCGCCCCATCGGTGCTCCGGATCCCCAACCGCTCACGCCAGTTCAGATGCCGCAATTCTACTGGATCTGGACGCCGCTGAATTTTTCGGATCGCTCAGTCTTCTTCCACGTGAATGACGATGGTGATGGCCATAGCTGGAACACCCGTGCTGTCATTGCGCCGGATGGCGGTGAGCATCGTCACATGGCCGAGTGCTCATCATCGGTGACCTTTGCGCCGGGCACGCGCCGCGCAGCGTCTGCATCGCTCAAGTTTACGGACCAAGCTGGACGGGGGCTTGGCGTGGACCTCGAGCCGTTCGCCACCTTCCAGATGAAGGGTATTGGCTACGGTCATCCGGACTATCGCCACGGAGCCTATCAGGGTGAACAACTCAGTATACAGACTGAAACCGTGAAGCCGGGCGAGCTGGCTTGGGATGATCCCGCCAATCTGCACATTCAGGCGATTTCCAAAGCGACACTGACAGACGAGGATGGCAATCGCCATGAGGGTGTCGGCGCTTTTGAGCAGCTGTTCCTGGGACCGCATGCGCCGAGCCACTGGGCGGGGATGTTTGATGCCTGATGCTGTGCAAGATGCTGCGCTTGCCGCCGCATTTGAGTCTTACGCTGAAGACAAATTAGAGGCTGCGCGCAATCTTCGCGTGACGCAGCTGTCGCGAATCCATGGCGGGGCAAGCCGGGAGACCTATTCCGTCGACATCGCGTTCGACGGAGCGGATGGCGCGCAGGTCAAGGGCCTGATCCTACGCAAGGATCCGCCGGACAGCCTGATCGACACGGATCGGCGCGTGGAGTTTGCTGCGATCCGGTCCATGGTTGGAACAGACCTGCCGGCACCCGAAGCGCTGTTTCTGGAGCCGGACAGTCGGCATCTTGGTGCACCGTTTTTTGTAATGGGTCGGATCGAAGGCGGGGTGCCGCTTAACCCGTTCAAGCTTGATGCGATCGACCCACACCGCGCTGATATCGGCGCGCAGTTCTTCCATCACCTTGGCACCATTGCACGCGTGGATCCGCTGGCGTCGCCGCTTAAGAACGAGATCGACGTTCCCGCAATCGAGACCTGTTGGTCACGCGAGCTGGACTATTGGGAAAGTGAAATCGATACCCATGCCCGGGAGCCCCAACCGATCACCCGGGCGGCAATCCGGCACCTTCGTCGCAACCCGCCGCCGCCAGCCCAGAAACTATCAATCGTGCACGGCGACTACCGGTCGGGGAATTTCCTGCACGATGAGGCAGGGTCGATAAATGCGATCCTCGACTGGGAGATGGCCCATATTGGCGACCCCTATGAAGACTTCGCCTGGGCCACTGATCCGTTATGGTGCGCGGGAGATCGCGAGCGCGCTGCAGGGTTCCTTGCCTGGCCCGAGGCGATCGCCACCTGGCAGGACGCGTCAGGTTGTCAGTTCGATCCGGAAGCCTTTGAGTGGTGGTCGATCTTTGCGAGCGTCAAAGCCATGGGAATCTGGATCAG
>JBCBWQ010000148.1:0-6752 GCA_039817025.1 Pseudomonadota bacterium
TGTCATGTCTCAGAAGACGGCCACACGCCTGATGCGGAAAAACCCAAACCTCGTGATCAAGATCAAACAGGGCACGACGCACTTCCTCCCCATGGAAGCGCCCTACGAGGTTCGCGATCATATCTCGTCTTACCTGTCGCGCCTGGTCGAAGGGTTCACCGCCGTGGATGAAGGCCATGTGCGGCGCACGCTCGTGGCCGGGGAGCGGCGCTGAGGCGTTGCCCTTGCGGGCGGCCTTTTGGCGGGCCAAATGGGCGGGCCTGCAAAGACGAGCCCCGAGGCTACCATGACCCTTTCATCTATCGATGACATTGTTGCACCGTTCCAGATTAACGGTGAGCCCGTGCGCGGCCGGATTGCGCGGCTTGGTCCGGCCAGCGTGTCACCGATCCTGCAACGGCATGATTATCCTGCAGAGCTGGCGCGCATTCTTGGCGAGGCCACGGTGCTGGCGGCGCTGGTCGGCGACAGTTTGAAGTTTGAGGGGCGCGTTCTGGTGCAAGCTGAAGGCGATGGCCCCGTGGCGATGATGGTCGCCGAATACCGCACGGATGGCGGCATGCGCTCCTATGCACGCTATGACGCCGCGCGCTGGGACCACCTTGAGAAGGTGAACAAAGGTGGGCGGCCGCACATGCCGCAGCTCTTCGGCCCCAAGGGGGCGCTTGGCCTGATCCTGATCCATGATGATCCCAGCATGCAGCCCTATCAGGGGGTCGTTCCTCTAATGAAAGCATCCTTGGCAGAATGCGCAGAAGACTATTTCAGCCAGTCCGAACAAGTGCCGACACGGATCAAACTTGCCGTGGCGGAGCTTGTCGTCTCAGGCAAGGCCGAAGGCTGGCGTGGGGGCGGGCTGCTGCTGCAGCGCATGGCTGCCGACGAGACGCGGGGCGATCCGGAAGAGGCGTGGCGGGCCGCTGATGCGCTGGCCTCAACCGTTGCTGACGACGAATTGGTTGATCCGGGCCTGTTGCCCCAGGATCTCCTGTTCCGCTTGTTCCACGAGCAGGGCGTGCGCCTTGAGCCGGGGCAGGCGTTGGTTGATTCGTGCACGTGCAATGAAGATCGTTTGCGTGGGACGCTGGCGTCGATGCCGGACACGGCGCTCCGGGAACTGGTCGAACCAGATGGAACGCTGGCCATCGCGTGCCAGTTCTGCAACCGGACCTATTCTATTCCCCTGGAAGACGTGGTTGAGGCCCCTAACTAAGCTCCGTATCCGGTAGGGTTAACAGTACGTGTCCGGACGTTTACCAAGAGCGGGATTGTCTGCAGCGCTGTTAACCTTACCGAAGTGTCATCTCGGCACTCTCACACCTGTCGCCACTGGGGCGGCCGATGGTTTTGTTCCCGACAAGACGCCAGCAACGGCGCCGGGGTGAAGGGTGAAGAGGACACAGGATTATGGCGTATTCAGACGCTCCAATGACGGCTCCCTGCGAGGGCCTTACCAAAGACGCAAGCTGCGATGATCTGTACAAGGCGGGAATCGCCTATGCGACCGGATCGGGCATTGAAGCCGACCTTGTGGCGGCTCACAAATGGTTCAATCTCGCTGCGCTCAAAGGCTCGGGCGAAGCCAAGATCCAACGCAAGGAAATGGCTGAGTTGATGACGGCTGCGGAAATCCGCCAGGCGCTGTCTGCGGCCCGCGAGTGGCTCAATCTCGTCAACTGATCGGGCGCTGGCGTTTGGGCTTGCGCGGTGCGCGCAGGCCGGGCCAGTAGAGATCATGTTTTCAACGCTTCGGCAGGATTTGTCCTTCAATCGCGCGCAGGTGCTTGGCCTTTCGTTTGGCTTTGCGTTCGTGGTGTGGAGCGCTGTGTCTGTGACGACGGGCGAGCGGCTCGGGTTCAGCCTCGCGTTTGGTGCAGTGCTGGTCGTGCTGTCGGTGATTGACGCGCGCCGGTTTGTTCTACCCAATTCACTGACGGCGCTTGTTGCCGGTCTTGGTGTTGCCATGACGGTCCGTCTCACCCCGGACCAGTGGCTGCATCATCTTATCGGCGGCGTCGCTGGGTTTCTCGCGCTGGTGGCGATCGAGAAAGCCTTCAAGGCGCTGCGCGGCGTTGATGGCCTTGGGCGCGGTGATGCGAAGCTCGCTGGTGCGATTGGAGTCTGGGTGACGTGGCTGGGACTGCCGAGCCTGTTTCTCTATGCGTCTTTTGCGGGTCTGATCTTCGGCATCGCCGGCGTCGCCTTTGGCCGGTCCGCGCGGGCCCCGTTACCGTTCGGCCCCTTCATCGCCATGGGCGGATGGGGCGTGTGGCTGGTGGGCCCGCTTGGGATTGCCGGTTCCTAGAACAATTCGCTGAGGAAGTCCTTTGCAGCGGCGAAGCTGCGACGGTCGGCGCCGGCATGGTAGACCGTACCGAAGTCAGGATTGTCTGCGCCCGGATTGGTAAAGGCATGCATGACGCCGCCATAGCCATGCAGCTGCCAGTCTGCCTTGGCCGCCGACATTTCTTTTGAGAATGCGATGACATCCTCCGGCGTTGCCATTGGGTCATCCCAGCCGTGCAGGGCGAGCACCTTGGCTGAAATCTTTGGCTCAGAGATGTTCGGGGCTGCGCCGAGGAGGCCATGGAAGGACACAACGCCGGCGACATCCATGCCCGCACGGGCCATGTCGAGGACGCTCAAACCGCCGAAACAGAACCCGGTTGCGGCGGCTTTGGTCCCATCTACGCCGGGCTGAGCGCGGGCGAAGTCGAGGGACCCGTTCAGGCGCGCCTGGAGCTCTGCCCGGTTCTCTGCGAGCGGGGACATCAGCGCCTGGCACTCCTCGGTGGTCTCGCCGCGCTTGCCCTTGCCGTAGACGTCGATGGCAAAGCCCGCATAGCCCTCGTTCGCGAGCCAGTCTGCCTTGCCGCGTTCAAAATCACCCTGACCGCCCCAGGCATGGGCGACGAGAACGATGGGGGCGTCACTGGAGTCTGGCCGGGCGAGGTAGCCTTCATAGACCTGTCCGCCGATTTCGTAGTCCAGAACCGATGTCACAACTCCCATGGCGCGTCTCCTTGTGTGCTGGGCTTGCGCGAACGCTAACACCGCTGCCAGCGGATTAGTATGCGCTTTCTAGACTTTCTGATTATCTGTTGGAGCCATGGAAGGCGGCGTGTTTGCCGCAAACAAAAAACGGAGTGAATGACATGGCACAGTCCAAAGCGCGCAAAACCGCAAAACAGGTCAGCGAAGCGATCGAGAGCCAGGGCAAAGACATTGCCCACAAGATCTGGCTGGCTGGCATCGGTGCCTATGGCCGCGCCTTCGACGAAGCCAAAGGCGGCGTTGAAAACCTCACCGAAACGACGAACGATGTGTTCGAGGATCTGGTCCAGCGCGGCGCAGAGATCGAAAACGACGTCCGGGATCGCCTTGCGAGCAACGAACGCCTAACCGGCGCTGCGAAGAACGTGTCCCGCGTTGTCGAGACCGCGTCGCAGTTCCAGGAAAAGCAGCTTGAGCGCTTTGAGGAGCGGATGGAGCGCATGCGCGGCCTGCTCGGCCTTCCGGGTGCGTCTGACAAAGCATCGAAACTGCATGAGAAGATCGACAGGCTGGAAGACGAAATCGCAGCACTGAGCAGCGAAGACAAAACGCCTTCCAGCTCCAAAGCGCTGAAAGATCGCCTCGCGCGCCTGACCTCTGAAATCGACGCGATTGCTGAAGCGAACGCACCGGCGGCGAAGAAAGCCCCAGTCAAGCGTAAGCCAGCAGCGGCAAAGAAAACCGGCGCAGCAAAGAAAACCACCGCGGCCAAGAAAGCCCCGGCGCGCAAGACGACGAAAAAAGCTTAAGCCTAAGCTTGAAGCGTAACAGGACGGGCGGCTCCCTTGGGGCCGCCCGTTTTGTGTTCATGCGGTTTAAGGAATTCTGCGCTAAAGGCGTTTGATGCAAGTTCGCGCTGTCCTCCTCGCCATTGGCGTGATGACCATGCTGATCGGCGCAGCCATGCTGCCCAGTGCGGCGGTCGACTTTGCCGAGGGCCGTGAAGAATGGCCGATTTTTGCGTTGTCGGCCTTTGGCTCGATTTTCATCGGGACGTGTCTTTACGTCATGTCTCGCGGAGAGACGCCGAGGACGGGCCCGCGCGAGGCCTTCCTCCTGGTTGTGCTTGTTTGGCTGATCCTGCCGGCAATTGCCGCAATCCCCTTTGTTGCGTCAGGCATGTCGATCACCAATGCCGTTTTTGAGAGTGTTTCTGGCCTGACCACGACGGGCGCGACGGTCGTGACCGGGCTCGACGATCGCCCTCAAGGGTTCCTGCTATGGCGGGCGATCCTGCAATGGATCGGCGGCATTGGGATTATCGTGACGGCGATTGCGATCCTGCCGACCCTTCGCGTTGGCGGTATGCAGCTGTTCCAGATCGAAAGTACAGATGTGTCCGGCAAGTTCCTGCCGCGGGTGACGGAGATCGCTACACAGACGGGCTTTGTCTATCTGTTCCTGACGGCGCTGTGCGCAATCCTCTACAACTTCAATGGCATGGAGCCGTTCGATGCGATTGCGCACGCCATGACGACCATGGCGGCGGGTGGCTTTTCGACAACCGATAGCTCCTTCATGGGCGAAACCAATGGTGCGGTGAGCGTCGCGATCCTGTTCATGATCCTTGCGGGCCTGCCGTTTGCAGCCTTCGTGATGATGGCGCGCGGGCAATGGGATGCGCTGTGGAGGGACCCGCAGCCGCGCCTGTTCCTGGCCATCCTTATCGCAGCGATTGCGCTGCTCATGGTCTACGATTCCGGTGCCGGGACAGCGGGCTATTCGGAATTCGGAGAAAGCCTGCGGCAGACCGCGTTCAACGTCGTCTCTGTCATGACGGGAACGGGTTATGCCAGCGCAGACTATAATGCATGGGGACCGGGGGCTGTGATGTTGTTCCTCATACTCATGTTCTTTGGCGGCTGCGCGGGCTCGGCGGCGTGCGGCATCAAGATTTTCCGTATCGAGATCGCCGCAAAGACAATTGTGTCCTATGCGCGGCGCATGGTCCGGCCAAATCGGCTGGCCCCTGTCCGCTATTCCGGAAAGATCGTGTCCGAAGACACCCAGCAATCGGTGATGGTGTTCATATTCCTGTATCTCGCAACGTTCTTTATCTCGGCCGCACTCCTTGCGCTGACCGGATTGGACGCCATTACCGCGATCTCGGGCGCGGCGACGTCGGTTTCCAATGTTGGCCCAGGCCTCGGGGACACGATCGGACCGACCGGGACGTTCCAGACCTTGCCGGTGGCTGCAAAATGGATCTGCGCAGCGGCGATGTTGCTTGGCCGGCTGGAATTTGTCGCGATCTTCGTTCTGATGACGCGGCGGTTCTGGCGGGACTAGGACTCCCCGCCGAACTGCTCCGTCCACGCGGCGACCTGCTCGTCTTCGATCTTCTGGAACAGGACATCGGGCGGCGCGATCGTATGGCCGCGGGGAAGGGCATCGCGCAGGCCGTCATCGGAGGCGAGCGGCCAAGTGCGATTGCCGTCCGGGATGCCCAGGGCGTCGAGGATTTTCGCTGCAGCGCCTGGAATGATCGGCTGGGCTATGATTCCGAACACGGCAGCCAGGTTCAGACCGGTGCGCACGCCAACGGCGGCGGAGTCGACATCGGTTTTGTATTTCACCCAGGGCTCGGCCTTTGTGAGGTATTCATTGCCAGCCGCCCAGATCGCGCGGGTCTCGTTTGCGGCCTTGCGGAACTCCATGGTTTCATAATGCTCAGACAGGGCGGCAAGGCGGGTCTTGAGCTCGTCTGAGATCCAGGCTTCAGCCTCGCCCGGCTCGCCGCCATCGGGGACCGCGCCGTCAAACTTGGAGGCGCAGTACTTGGTGATGCGGTTCACAAAATTCCCGAGGACATTGGCAAGGTCTGAGTTGATGGCCGACTGGAAGCCTTCCCATGTAAAGGCCGCGTCGGATCCTTCCGGCGCGTTGGCGATCAGATACCAGCGCCAGTAATCCGCCGGTAAGAGCTCAAGCGCCTGGTCCATGAAAACGCCGCGCTTGTTGGAGGTGGAGAACTTGCCGCCATACCAGGTGACCCAGTTGAAGGCTTTCAGCTTGTCGACGGTTTTCCAGGGCTCTTTTGAGCCGAGCAACGTGACAGGGAAGCTGACCGTGTGGAAGGCGACATTGTCCTTGCCCATGAACTGGACGTACTCGGTCTGGTCTGCACCCTTGTCGGTGCGCCAGAAGGGGGTCCAGGCCTCTGCATTGCCGGAGGCTTCCGCCCATTCCTGTGTGGCGGCGATGTACTCGATGGGGGCGTCAAACCAGACATAAAAGACTTTGTCTTCAAAGCCGGGGCGCGGGTTGCCCTCGGCATCGACCACGGGCACGCCCCATGAGAGATCGCGCGTGATGGCGCGGTCGCGCAGGCCTTCATCAAGCCATTTGAGTGCAATGGATTTGGCGAGCTGTGGCCAGTCTGTGGAGGCTTCGACCCAGGACCGGATATCGTCCTGCATGTCCGACTGGAGCAGGAAGAGGTGGCGGGTGTCGCGCACTTCGACGTTTTTTGAGCCTGAGACGGCAGAGTAAGGATCGATCAGATCGACTGGATCGAGCAGGCGACCGCAATTGTCACATTGGTCGCCACGGGCTTTCTCGAAGCCGCAATGGGGGCAGGTGCCCTCGACATAACGATCCGGCAGGAAGCGTCCGTCGTCGACCGAGTAGACCTGCTTGGAGACGCGCGCCTCGATCAGGCCGTTTTCCTCCAGCTTCCGGGCAAAATGCTGGGTGAG
>JBCBWQ010000149.1:0-6711 GCA_039817025.1 Pseudomonadota bacterium
TGAATTTCGCAGAGCAGCAGTCCAAGCTTGTCGCGAAGTGTCTTGCTGGCACGTATGCACTGCCGGATGTCGCTGAAATGGAACGGGTGATTGCAGCTGACGAGAAGCTGCATTCAGGACATTTTTACGAAAGCGCGCGCCATACGATGCAGGTCGACTTCAACACCTATGTTGCCGACCTGTTGAAAGAGATCACGCGCGGAGAGAAACGCGCCCGAACCCACGCCTGACTGGCCGGATACGAGGGACACTGCGATGCCAAGCAAAGCGATCGTCGGGAGCGCAGCGTGCGGCGCGACGGCGCTGTTGATGTCAGCCTGCGCAACGCACGTGACGGCTCCCGAACCGGCCGAAATTCCGGCAACGCTGCCTGAACCAGACACCACGGAGCCTGCAGAGCAAGACAGCGAAGGTGCCATGCCCGTGGAAGACGGTGCCGAACCAGAGCCGCAAGCGGTGTTGTTCACGCCGGACGAAAGCCTGAAGCTCTGCCCGACGCTTGGCGTCTCCAACCGCCCTGCAACAGATGCAGACGGCTACGTGACTGATTTTGCGCCCTTCGCGCGGGTAACGGAAACGGTCCTGCTCGCCATTGTGCCCGTGAATGGGGCTTGCCTCAGCTCAGGGATGGGGCCGCGCGGTGAGAAGCTGCACAAGGGCATCGACCTGCAAACACGGCCGGCCAGCATGGTCCACGCCGCTGCGGCCGGCACCGTTCGGGAAGCGGGCTATCGCGATGATTATGGCTTTCAGATCGTGCTAGACCATGGTGATGACGTCTTCACGCGATACGCCCATCTGCAGGGCTTTGAAGAGGGAATAAGTGTTGGCGCGACGATAGACTTCGGAACGCCACTTGGCCTGATGGGCAACACAGCCAGCTATTACATCCCCATTCACCTGCACTATGAGATGCTCGTCGGCAATTATGACACGCCCGCAGACTCCTTCGGCCTCGCGCCCGTCGATCCATTCGACTATCGGCTCCTTGATGCGGTCGAAGAGTAAGGCCGCTGCGGCGATTGTCGGCGCGGTCGCCCTCGTCGGTTGCAGCTCGCAAGCGCCCATCGTTTATGGGCCTGGACCGGTTACGCCGGTCGGTCTGCCGGGGCCGCTGAGTGAGCAGGGACCGTTCCAGCCCAATCTGGAACTAAAGATCTGCCCCGGTCGGCCCGGAACCAACGCGCCGCCGGTGGATAACCAGCGCCGTGTGATGGGCTATGCGCCTCTTATCCTTGTCAATGGCGTCGTGCTTTCTGCCGCGCCGGCCAATGACGCTTGCATGACGTCAGGCTTTGGCCCACGCTTTGGCCGCGAGCACAAGGGTATCGACCTGCAATCGCGCCCAGCGGGGCTTGTGTACTCGGCGGGCCCTGGCGTGATCCGCGAGGCGGGCGTTGCCACGGGATTTGGCAACTATGTCCTGATTGAACACGGGGCCGGCGTCTTCACCCGATATGCGCACCTGAAGGCCTTCGGGTCAGGCGTGTTCGAAGGTGAGCGGATCGGCTTTGGCCAACCCATTGGCCTCATGGGCGCGACTGGTAATGCGACGGCGATACATCTGCATTACGAAGTGCTGACCGGAACCTACGATACGCCGCGAAAGTCCTTTGGGCTCAAGGCTCATAATCCGCTGAACTTCCCGGCCTACATGCTTGAATTGCAAGGCTGATCCAGCCAAGGCTGGGCGTCATGGGCGGATTCTTTGATCCAGCGCTCTTTGCGCGCACATACAGGGACCCGGTGGCGCTGTTCGGTCTGGCCATAGATCTCCTGCCGCTCATCGCGATTTTCGGCTTCGGCTGGGGACTCAATGAACTCGTCATCTTCTACTGGATGGAAAACGTCATCATTGGGCTCGGCGTCTGGCTCAGGCTCTTCACGCTCGGAACAGCGGCCCGAAAGGGCGAAGCTTGGTTCCTGATGGTTTTTTTCCCCGTCCATTACGGGATGTTTTGCGCCGTCCACGGGGTATTTTTATTCTCGCTGTTCCAGCCTGAATTCACAGCGCTTGCCCTGTTCATCGCCGCGAGCCTGGCTTGGGAGGGCCTGTTGTTTGCACGCTACTTCATCGCCGACGGAGCCTACAAATCCCAATCACCGTCAGGCGTCATGTTCTCGCCCTACGGGCGGATCGTCATCGTCCATCTGGCGATTTTCGCCGCAGCGTTTTCGGCGGAGGCACTTGGATCGCCCGTCCTCGGCGCGATTGCGATCCTCGTCTTGGACATCCTATGGGGCATCGTGCTCAGCCTTTTCCGACGCTTGTCCGCTGAAAAACAAGCGGTTACGGCATGAACCCTGCGATTGACCCACTGGCGCGCTTTGGCGCACTCTAGGGTTTGGAGAGAGGTATAGTCATGAGTGACACCGTGCTTTCAGCAACGGGAAAACGCGCGCGATCAAAGGCCGCCAATCGAAGCGCAATCCTGAGCGCGGCACGGGCTGTCTTTGCTCGGATCGGCTATGATGCAACCACGGTACGCGACATTATTCGCGAGACAGAGCTCGCGGCCGGGACCTTCTACAACTACTTCAAGTCCAAGGAAGAAGTGTTCGAAGCCATTGCCAGCGATTCCACCGAGCGCTTCGGGGAAATCCTAGCGAGAGTGCGCGAGGAATCGACCTCTTTCGAAGACTACATCCGCGCCGGATACCGCGCCTACTTCCAGTTTCTCCATGACGAAAACTGTGACGCAATCGAGTGCAACGCCCCGCACATTGCCCTGATTGGCGTGCGCGTCGATACGCCGGAAATGCAAGCGGTCTTCAATGAGATCCGCTCCGATCTTGAAGTCGCAATTTTACGCGGCGAAGCCCGGCATGTGGACATCGAATACCTGACCGCTGCGACAGTCGGCATTGCGCGCGAGGTCGGCGATCACATGCTCCAGCGCCGCCCCGTGGATGTGGACGGAGCAACTGAATTTGCGACCGACATGCTGCTGGCAGGGGTGCGGGCGCTTCTTGAGAAAGCCGGCTAGTCCGGCGGCGACGGCAAGCGGAGACTGCCCATGAGCCTGCAAGCGACAATTGCCAAATTGCTCCTGAAGCTGCCGCCGTCCTGGTTGGTGAAACTGTCAGGCGGACAACCGCTCGAGATTGGCGGGAGAACCCTCGATCCACACTTTCAGTTCGTTGCCCATGGCACCGCGAACCAGCCGCCCATGTCCTCCCTTTCGGCACAGGACGGCCGCGCGGCATCGGCTGCCGGCCTTGTCATGTTCGCAGCCCCGCCTGAGCCGGGCGTGACATGGTCCGACTTCACCATTCCAGCCGCCGCGGGCCACGATATCCCCGTCAGGCTCTACAAGCCCAACGATCAGGACCCCGCGGCACCGATGATGACCTTTTGCCACTTTGGCGGCGGGGTCATCGGAGATCTGGAAACCTGCCACGCATTCTGCACGATGCTCGCATCCATCGTAAAATGCCCCGTCCTTTCAGTGGATTATCGCCTCGCCCCTGAGCACAAGTTTCCTGCGGGTCTTGATGACTGTGTCGATGCCTACGAATGGGCCCTGAAAAATGCAGGCAAGCATGGCGCGCCAGAAGGCGTTTCAGCCATCGGCGGAGACTCCATGGGCGGCAACTTCTCAGCCATCATTGCGCAAGACATGAAGCGGGATGGCAAGCCGCTTCCAGCCCTGCAATTGCTGATCTATCCGGCCACGGACGTTTCGAATGATCCACCCTCCCGGCAAACCTATGGCGAGACCTATCCGCTCTCAACCGACACAATGAACTGGTTCATGGACCACTATGTTCCCGATGGCACAGACCGTTCGGACATCCGTATTTCACCGGCTCTGGAAACAAACCTTGAGGGTCTGCCCCCGGCGATCATTGTCACCGCAGGGTTTGACCCCCTGCTGGATGACGGCCCGATCTATGCCCGCCGGCTTGAAGCGGACGGGGTGGATGTCGAATATCGCTGTTATGACAGCCTTGCGCATGGCTTCACTGCCTTTACTGCCGTCTCTCCAGCCGCAGACACGGCGTGCCGTGAGATCGCGGGTATGGTGCGCCGGGCCTACGAGCGCATTGGCCAGACTGATGCTTGACGCAGGACGCACGCGGCCAACTTCGCTCTCATGAAAGCTTTTGTGTGCACAGCAATCACGGACGATTTATCCGGCGTCGAGGTCAAGGACGTGCCACCGCCTGAGCCGGGTCCCGGCGAAGTCTTCATCCGGCTGCGCGCGACCAGTGTGAACTTTCCCGACATATTGCTCTGCCAGGGCAAGTACCAGCTCAAACTCGATCCCCCCTTTACGCCAGGCATGGACATGGCGGGCGAGATTGCAGCGCTCGGTGCCGGTGTCGAAGACTTTGAAATCGGAGACGCCGTCGCTGGCGGGGCGCGGTTTGGTGGCTTTGCCGAGTACGCTGTCGCCCCAGCCAAAGGCCTTCAGAAAAAGCCGGATTCCATGGGTTTCGCTGAGGCGGCGGCGTATCCTGCTGCCTATCTGACTGCCTATGTTGCGCTTGTCCGGCGCGGGAACCTTCAGCCGGGCGAGACGCTTCTGGTCCATGGCGCAAGTGGGGGCGTCGGGCTTGCCGCAGTAGATGTCGGTAAACTCATTGGCGCCACCGTCATCGCAACCGGTGGCTCGGACGAAAAGCTCGACAAAGTCGTCGCCTATGGCGCGGACTACGCGCTGAACGTCAATCAGGGCTTCAAGGACCGGGTCAAGGCGCTGACCGGTGGCAAGGGCGCGGACGTGATCTATGACCCCGTCGGCGGCGACGTGTTCGATGAAAGTGTGCGTTGCATTGCCTTTGATGGGCGATTGCTGGTGATCGGTTTCACATCCGGGCGCATCGCGGACGTGCCCACCAACATGCCTTTGATTAAGGGCTTTTCAGTGGTCGGCGTGCGCGCAGGCGAATATGGACGCCAGTTCCCGGAACGCGGCGCGGAGAACGTAAGGCAGATCTGGGATTGGGCCCGCGCGGGCAAGACACGCCCCCATGTCCATGCCGAAGTTCCGCTGGATCAAACGCTGGACGCCTTCCGAATGCTCCAAAATCGTGAAGTGGTCGGCAAAGTGATCGTGCGGCCAGACGCTTGAAACCTCCGCCGCATCAAACGCTCAGGAACTCGCCTTTTAGATCGACCGTTGATTGCTTACCGATCTTGGTGGCGCAATCGGTCAGCCAGGTGCTGGCATAGTCCCGGCCACGGTCGCGCAGGTCCGTCAGGAAACCCCAGCGGGTGTCATACTTGGTTTCAAGGCTCAGTTCGCACAATGCTGCGCCGCCATTGATCGCATGCATATGGAGCCTGCGATATTGCCCGCGCACACGGTCGGTCAGCCAGTTTTCATCCAGCAGCTTCTGGACAAAGGCGATAGCCCGTAGCTCGCCCAACAAGGCGGCATTGAAGCTGATCTCGTTGAGGCGGTCCTGAATAGCGCCCGCGCTTTTCGGCGGGCCAGCGCGTTCCAACGGATTCAGCAGGACCAGCAAAACGTCCTTCGGAGCATCGGAATAGATCAGCGGAAAGATGGACGGGTTTCCAAGGTAGCCGCCATCCCAATACGGCTCCCCATCGATCTCGACGGCCTTGAAGGTTTGCGGCAGGCAGGCAGAGGCCAGCGTCGCATCAAGCGTTACCTCATCACCCGAAAAGACCTTCACCCGTCCTGTTTCGACATTTGTCGCAGCAATATGCAGTTCCACTGGCGCGGCGCGGACGGCTTCGAAATCAACGACGCGATCGATCGCATCGCGGAGTGGATTGAAGTCAAACGGATTAAGATCATAAGGGCTGGCAAAGCTTTGCAAGGCCGTGACAAAGCTGAAGGGTGTGAAGTTCGAAAAAGGATTGAACGCATCAAGACCCATCGGCATGGGCGGCGGCGTGATCGCAGCAAGCGGCGCGCCCTGCCTGGAGATTTCCTGCCAGAAGCGTTCCAGCGTTTCGCGTGCACCGTCCACACCGCCTTCAGCCAGGCCAGATGCGAACGCCACGGCATTCATCGCGCCTGCTGAGGTCGCCGTGACAGCCTTGATATCCAGCCGACCGTCTTCCAGCAGACGGTCAAGCACGCCCCAGGTGAAGGCTCCATGGGCTCCACCACCCTGCAATCCAATGCTGATGGGGCGCTTCTTTGTCGACGTCTTAGACTTTGCCATCGGCTTTTATCCTATTGCGATGGCCTCCTAACCACGCTTGCGGTGAGCGTGGCAATCTCAGACACTACCCGCGTGCAAAATGATGATCTCGAGGTTCGCCCCACGCCCGCCGTTGGTGTGGTTTGCTTTCGCGGAGATGAGGTTCTCCTCGTCCGGCGCGGAACCCCGCCGCTCAAAGGCGCTTGGTCGTTGCCAGGCGGGCGGATCGAGCCCGGCGAAACAACTCAAGAGGCGGCTCTCAGAGAACTTGGCGAAGAGACCGGCGTGTCAGCACAGCTCATCGGCCTTGTTGATGTCGTTGACGCGATCTTCACGTCGCGGCGCTCAGGCGCTCTTACTCGCCATTACGTGCTTGTGGACTATGCGGCGCGCTGGCAATCCGGCGAGCCCATAGGCGGAGACGATGCCGCGGATGCGAAATTCTTCTCATCCGAAGCATTACAGGCGCTCGACCTGTGGGACGAGACGGTTCGGGTCATAGAAAAGGCGCGGGGCATTGTTGGTGCCTCGTTTTGAAGACAGCCGCTGCCGTGGCACTCTCTAGCGATGGTGCGCTCGCTCCGCATT
>JBCBWQ010000014.1:0-3261 GCA_039817025.1 Pseudomonadota bacterium
AACGACCTCACCATTGACCACGACTTCAGCAACGCCGCGCAGGTTTGGTAATTCGAACATCGTGTCCAGCAGAATGTTTTCCATGATAGACCGCAGGCCACGAGCGCCTGTTTTGCGCTTAATCGCTCGGCGAGCAACGGCTGTCAGCGCTTCATCCGTAAAGGTCAGTTGAATATCTTCCATGTCGAAGAGACGCTGATACTGCTTCAGCAGTGCGTTTTTCGGCTGGGTAAGGATTTCGATAAGGGCACCCTCGTCGAGGTCTTCCAGGGTCGCCAGAACGGGGAGGCGGCCGATGAATTCGGGGATAAGACCGTATTTCTGCAAGTCTTCAGGCTCGACCTCACGAAGAATTTCGCCGGTTCCACGGTCCTCAGGGTCCTTCACGTCCGCGCCAAAGCCGATGCGTGAGCCTTCGCCGCGCGATGCGATGATCTTGTCCAGACCCGCAAAAGCGCCGCCGCAGATAAAGAGGATGTTCGTTGTGTCGACTTGCAGGAATTCCTGCTGTGGATGCTTGCGTCCGCCCTGTGGCGGAACGGCAGCAACCGTGCCCTCCATGATTTTCAACAGGGCTTGCTGCACGCCTTCGCCGGACACGTCACGGGTAATCGACGGATTGTCTGACTTACGGGAAATCTTGTCGATCTCATCGATATAAACGATGCCGCGCTGGGCGCGTTCCACGTTGTAATCTGCCGATTGCAGGAGCTTCAGGACAATGTTTTCAACATCTTCGCCGACATAACCGGCCTCGGTCAGCGTCGTTGCGTCCGCCATGGTGAAGGGGACATCGAGAATGCGGGCGAGAGTCTGCGCCAATAGCGTCTTACCGCAGCCGGTAGGTCCGATGAGCAGAATATTGGACTTAGACAGTTCGACCGCATCGCTTTTCGAAGCGTGGGACAAGCGTTTGTAATGATTGTGCACGGCGACAGAGAGGATGCGCTTCGCATAAGACTGCCCGATCACATAGTCATCCAGCACATCACAGATTTCCTGCGGCGTGGGCACACCCTCGCGCGAGCGGACCATCGCGGTCTTGTTCTCTTCGCGGATGATGTCCATGCACAACTCGACGCATTCGTCGCAGATGAACACCGTCGGCCCGGCAATGAGCTTTTTCACTTCGTGTTGGCTCTTCCCGCAAAATGAGCAGTAGAGCGTATTCTTGGAGTCGCCGGAGCCAGTCTGTTTGGTCATACCGTCCTCAATGCCGCGCGGGTCTTAACGCAGAGCTAAGCTGCTTTCCCGCTCGGGTACAATCGCGATCATAAGCCCAGGTGTCGTGCAAGCAAGAGGCCGACACCGTAGAGCAGATGCTATTCGTCTTCGACGCGGCGCTCGTAAACCTTGTCCACGATGCCGAATTCCGCCGCTTCCTCAGCCGTCATAAACGTGTCCCGGTCAAGCTTTCGCTCGATCGTGTCGTAATCCTGGCCGGTGTGTTTAACGTAGATCTCGTTCAGACGGCGCTTCAGCTCGATGATCTCTTCGGCATGCCGTTCGATATCCGTCGCAACGCCGCGATATCCGCCCGAAGGTTGGTGCACCATCACCCGAGCATTGGGCAGGGCGACACGCATGTCTTTTTGTCCGGCGGCGAGAAGGAGGGATCCCATAGAAGCAGCCTGCCCGATACACACCGTTGAGATTGGACACCGGATGTATTGCATCGTGTCGTAAATCGCGAGGCCGGAAGTCACGTAACCACCGGGGCTGTTGATATAGATGGCGATGTCTTTTTTCGGGTTTTCGCTTTCCAGATAGAGCAGCTGGGCCGTCACAGTCGTCGCCGTACCGTCGTCAATTGGTCCGGTGATGAAGATGATCCGCTCCTTCAGGAGTCGGGAATAAATGTCGTAACCGCGTTCACCACGGCTCGTCTGCTCGACGACATAGGGAACGTAGTTGAATCCGGTGGGCGCAGCGTCGGTCATGGAATGCCTTTTGGGCGAGGGTTTTCACCGCCGAACGGAATCGGCGGCATGTTCTTGCCTCTGTATATTCGTCCGCTCGGACACCGGCGCAAGCCCCCGCCTGCCAGCAACCTGTTTAATCGGTTGGAAAAGGCCCATCCGTCGGATGCCACGGCGTGGCCGGGCTTTGGCTGTCGCGGGGGTTTGTCTGCGATGCAGGGCTGCGGTCCCCTATAGGGGCTGGGGTATTTTTCTTGTCCATCGTCTCTCCTCCCGACGGTCTGATAAGCAGGCCCTGTGCCAAACCATGACAGATCCGAATGAACACTGCGCGCAGGCGCATTGCGAAAATTCAACACCAATTGAAACTTGTACGTAACACGGACGAAAACGGATCGGGTTTGGTGTCAGTTGAAGCGGACGGGGATGCGCTCAACGGGCGTTTGCGTGCCGTCTTTGAATGTAAGCTGGATGAAGACCGCTTCCGGAGACTCGTCGGTCTCCAGATAAATCTGGTCGTTTTCGCCAATCGCGCCGGGATTGTTTTCATCACATGCTGGGACTGGCCATGTTTTGCCGAGATCGGTTTCGGAGAAACCATAGGATATGCCATCGAGGCCGCAGGCGCTCGTCATCAGATGTGTGAAGTAGATCAGGTTCTTGTCGTCCCATCGGCGACCGGACACCCAGCTAAACTTGGTCATTTCGAGGATTGCCTTTGCCGACTCAACAAAGCGGACGTCAGGATCGAAGGCGTACTCGAACGGCCCTTGCTCGTTTCCGTTGCGGTCGAGATATTTCACAAGAATGGTCTGTGGTTCTGAGCCCAGCGGGAGATTGATCGTCATGTTGGGCATCGGATCGCCAGTGCGCGGATCCGTCGTCATGCCTCTGCCGGTTGGGCGATAATCCGACTGGCTCTCGGTCTTGTACAGGATGGCGATTGAGGGCTCGGTGGGCATGGCCGTAATCGTCCAGCCTGAACTTGAGCTCATGGCCGTAAACGTGATCTCCGGTGCGCTGGCATTGGCCGCATAGGCGACCCATTTTCGCTCGACCTCTGCGCGCCATTCGCTCAATAGGGCCTTGTCCAGAAATCTGCGCTCAACGTCTCCAGCCGCATCTGCATCGCGGAACGCCGCCAGCCAGCGCTCTTCCGCCCGTTTGTCTGAAGTCGTCTGCGCACCGAGCCTGTCGAGCGAATAAAGCCGCGCGAGCTCATAAGCTGCAGGGCCATAATCGCTTGCGTCCAGAGCCTCGAGTTTCGCTTCGCGGGCCTCGCCAGGCAGGACGCTGGCATGGGCGAGTTGGGCACCCGAATTGTCAGGGTTCGAGCGGGCGA
>JBCBWQ010000014.1:3358-23044 GCA_039817025.1 Pseudomonadota bacterium
GAGGTCTGCATAGATTTCTCGCGCGCCGATCAGGCCTTCCTGCGCTTTCAGGATCGCGACGTAGGCATAGTGCACGTCGACGAAGTCTGCGCCCATCGCGATGGCGCGCTCATACATTTTGCGGGCATTGAGCGTATCGCCGCGGCGCTCATAGACGCGGGCATTATTGACGAAATCGGTAATACTCTCAGGGCTATCGATAACGCCGCCAAGACGGGCGAGGCCGGCAATGCTGGCGGTCAGCTCTTCAATCGCCGTGAGAGCGCGATCGACCGCTTCGCCGCCAGAGTCGCCCCCCACCTGCTTGGCTTCTGCGCGTTCTTCCGCCGTGGGGCGCAAGACGGCCATGGCGCGCGCTTCGCCGCCAAGGAACGTGTCCGGATAGGCGTCCGCAAAATCTGTGTAGGCCTCCTTCGTGTCGGCTTGCAGCGCTACGCGCCATGCGGACAATTCCTGGGGGCTGGCATCCGAAGGTCCCATCACGGTTACGGGCGCTTCGTCAGGGCAGGAGACAAAACAGAAATCCTGCGTCAGACCCGGAGACACAAAGGGCAAGGCCGTGCCAGGGCGCGTTTCAACGACTTGACGAAAGGCGAGCTCGAAGGCGCGGGTGGCGCGCTGACCGGGCACCGCGATCTGGTTCGCGATGGCTGCAGCGAAAACGCCGTCATCTGGCGCGGTCGCACCGTCTGCTGTGGCGTAGGCGATAAACAGCCCAGGTCTGACCGGGGTCGGGGCAAAGCCCTTGTCACCCGCTCCGCCAAGGGCTTTCGCGCCGGTGGAAATGGGAAGCGTGTTTCGGCAGGCGTCTGAGATAATGAAGATACTTTTCGCCTCTATCGCCGACAGAGACTTGATGATCGACGTCAAAGGCACGCCAGCAAGGGCCAGTTGGTCTGCTGTTTCGATGTCAGCATCAGATGGCACGAGATAGTTCTCGCGCTGGCCAGCGGACTCCGCGGATGCGCCGTGGCCTGAATAGTAGAAGAACCCAACGCCTTCGCCGCCCGCTTCGCGCAGCTTCGCCGAGAAGGCAGCAACCGCCTCCAGCATAGCGCGCTGGCCCGCATCTTTGACGACAATCACGTCATCAGGTGCAAAATCCGCCTGAGTCAGAGACACAGCGATACGGTCGACATCCTCGTGGGGGTTATCAAGTCTGCCCACGCTGTCGACATAGGCTTCATTGCCGATGAGGAGCGCAATCCGACGTTCCTGTGTTGCTGCGGTTCCTGCAACAAAGGCTGCAGTGAACAAGGCGCAGACGACTTTGATGACAGAGCGCATGTCGTCCCCCGGCGTCTGTTATTGGCTGATCGTGTAGACTTGGCTGGCAAAGGCCCAGCCTGGCTTGACCTTGGCCGTGTCGCTTTGGCTGGCTTCCAACGCCTCCGTTTCCAGAAGGTGGATCAGGTTCATGGCGAAGGTTGAGCTCTCGGTCTTCGTCTGCAGGCCGTTGTCCACGTCCGGCTCATAGCCCGCCGGAAGCGTTACATCTTCCGGGACAACGAACGCGATCAGACGGCCTTCGCCAGCCGGATCCGCTTTGGCAGGCAGAACGAAATTCTGGCGGAGCGGATTCGGGATCTCCACAGTCTCCCCGGCTTCAAGAAGACCGGTGCCAGCAGAAAACTGGTTTGGATAAAGCTGCGTGATCTCGCCTCTGGCGTTGATGTCGAGGACGAGAAGTTTGCCCTTGGTTGAGGGGGTAATCTCAAATCGAAGCAGTTGGCCATCAACAAAGTTCGGACCCGTAAGCATGTTCAGCGTCATGCGGTCCGTCGCAGGGCGCATATAGTCCATGAAGCGGTCGTGGACGCTGAGGACGAGTTCGCGATTAGTTTCAGGCTCGGGGTTCACAAATTGAGCGTCGGAGACGTAGCGCTCAATCCAGTCCCTATAGGCCGAAATACGGGTGTAGACGGCGTAGCTGTCTTTTCGCGCACAGCCATAACCATAGGAGACAACTCCAATCTGGTAGGGGATCGCATTGGCATCGATCGTCACGAGCGGTCCGCCTGAATCGCCCTGGCAGCTATCCTTTCCGCCGACGGCGAACCCTGCGCAAATCTTCGAGCGTGGATCATAGGTGCCGTACTGTGAGCGACAAACGCTCGGCGCGACCATCGGAAGGACGGCCTGCAGCAGGTATTGCGACCCGGCGAGACCGTTAGAGCCGCCACCGGACCGCGGGAAAACCCGCCTGCCATCATCTGTCCCGGCGACTTCTTCCTGAAGGCCGAAACCCGAAACGAAGGCGCGCCCGCCGGCGCGGTCTGCGTCTGAACGGGGGCTCGAGGACAGCCTTGAAACCGGCCCGTCCCATTTTTCGGCAAGACGTATGAGGGCGATGTCGTTGAGCTCAGCTTCGCCAGTTACCTGGTTATAGGGCACGTAATCCGGGTGCATTTTTACTTCACGGACCTTGAACGTCTTCGCGCGGCTTTCGTCGGAAAGGTCATTGGTTCCGAGAACGACTTCGATCTCACCGAGACCGGGCTCCACATAAAACCCCCTTGCTGAGCGACGCGAGCCCGCAACGCAGTGTGCTGCGGTCAAGACCCACTCATCGGAAATGACGGTACCCCCGCAATAGTAACCGACAACATCTGCTTCAGGCCGACGGATCGCGGCGCTGTAGGGCCAGTCTCCGGGGCAGACACGGCGTCCATTGACGACCTTTTCCCCGGTCGAGCTGAGCGATGAGAGCCGGTCGACCCAGCCGCCAACGGTATCCCGTGCGCGGTCGGTCAGGCTGTCTTGCGAACTTTCTGTCAGTTCGCCTTCCTCGAAGCAGAAGGCGGGTGGGTCCGCCATCGCTGCGCCTGCAAGCCCGAATGCCGCCAGTAGTGTCGCTGAAAACCTGATCATGTCCGCCCTCATCAATGCGCTGCTCACGCTTTGAGTCATGATCGCTCCAAAATGGACGATAGCAAGGCAACCGGTTAACTGAGGGGGTATTGGCGTGCCTCGACGCGGCGCGCTCCGGGTGAAGTTCTGTGGAAGGAGCTTGGATGCCGACTCTGTATAGCTATTGGCGCTCGTCTGCGTCCTATCGCGTCCGCATTGGGCTCGCCCTGAAGGGTATTCGGTTCGAAACTGTTCCTGTCAGCCTGATCGATGGCGAGCAAGCCGGCGCTGACTACGCCTCCATAAATCCGCAAAAAGTACTTCCTGCCTTGCGGCTCGATGATGGCCGTGTGCTGACCCAGTCGCTCGCGATTTTGGAGTATTTGGATGAGGCGTTTCCGCAGCATCCACTATTGCCCGCCGACCCCTTTGAGCGTGCCAAGGTCCGCGCCTTCTCCGCGGTGATTGCGAGCGACACTCATCCCATTCAGAATTTGAGTGTGTTGAAATATCTTCGCGCGTCCTTCGATCAGGACGACGACGGTGTCGCGGTGTGGGCGCGTCACTGGATTGGGCAGGGACTGGAAACGCTTGAACCGATTGCCGCTGCCAGTGAGGGCGATTTCATCTTTGGTGACGAGCCCGGGCTCGCAGAAGTCTGCCTGATCCCGCAACTCTACAATGCCGCCAGGTTCAAGGTCGAACTCGATCGGTTTCCGGCCCTTGTTGCAATTGATGCGGCTTGTGCCGAGTTGCCCGCCTTCAGGTCTGCGGCTCCGCAGACTCAACCTGACACCCCGTGAGCTCATGGCGCGTCAGTGCTTCGAGTATTTGAATAACTTGACGCAGGTCTTCCAAAGCAAGCGGCGCTTCAGCCTCAAGAAATGGATCAAGCGCGTGTCCGTCTGAAATCGCCGCGACAAGTTCTTTCAGGACTAAGTGACTGCTGCGTAGTTCAGTTACTGTGTAGTCGAGCAGTTCTTCCTTGATCGATAGAATCCCAGCCATAAAATTCCCGTCTTAGGAGAGTTAAGGCATCGGTGTAGCGAAATTCTCTCATTTGGTGAAGTGCAAAAAAATGCAACTCAAGCTATATTTTTCTTGAGGACCCAACAATCGAACGCGTGCCGGACTGATTGCTCAACCGTCAGCCAATCTGAGAGAGCGGCGGTGATGTCAGCGGCAGGTCTGAAGCCGCGCCCTGACGATCCACCGCTCTGAGCGCCGTTCTTAAGTCCGCCATTCGCGACGATCCCCGCTGGAAGACGTGTTCAGCAACGAGATGTTTGGCGTCGGCTTCAAGGATTTGTGTTGTGATAACAAAGCGGTCAGGAAACTTCAGGCTTCGATGAAAGACGACATCCTCTTTGATCAGGACCAGCCGTTTGCCGCTCGCGGTCAAAGTGTTCGTCAGCCCTGTTCTCATCAGATGGCAGTCCAAAGCGATGCTGGCCAAGGCATTGTAGCGAGTGTTGGTCATGTGCCCGAATACGTCTTGATCTGACAAACCAACCTTAGACGACATCTCCGTTTTCTCGCCGAACGTAATAGGAGCGGCGCGCCGCGCTTGCTGCACGTGTTTGAACCGCCGCAGGGGTAGAGACATCAATAACTCCGGACCAATCGTACCTGCATGGTGCACCCTGAAACGGGTGCGATTGGCAAGAGCGAACTACACCGTTGTAACGATTGAAGCCGTAGGCGGTGCTGTTGGTTCAATCACGACGGGAATAACGAGGAACACACCTACAACGACGACAAACGCTGTAATGCCAACACCAAACGATCTCACGAATTCAATGCGGCTCGCGGGTTTGCAGGGGCGGGCGTCTAGCTCTTTTGTGCGTTCGGTCATGACTGTTCCTTCGGTCTCGACCTGCCTAACCCGTCGCGGTCAACATGACGTTTAACAGACGTGGTCAATTTCACGCATTTGCTTGGGGCTAACTGTCGTGCTTTTTGCATGGCGAACTACGCTCCGTCCCCTGCAAAGGGCGTCGGCGCGTTTCGATTGGAGTTGTCATGTTAATCGCTTACGCCTTGGGATACCTGGCCATCCTGATCGCCTTTGCCATTTTGATCCGTCGCAGCGTGTGGCTCTCATTTGCGCTTGCTTTGGGCGCGCTCGCGACCGCGCCACTCTGGGCGGACAACCTCGATGGTTGGTTTCGTTGGCTGAAGACACTCAGTGTACTTATCCCGATGGCGTTCCTGATCGGATTGGCACGGATTGCCCATCATGATGACCGTGGCGGCCCCTGGCGCATCATGAGGGGCGATTGGGTGCTTTGGGCGTTCTACGCAATGTTTGGCCTCAACATCATAGAGGCCTCGGTAAAAGACATTGCGCTGGGGAACACGTTTAATGGGGCAGCAGGTTTTATTCTGGCGATCCTGCTTCCAGCCGTCATGTATCCTGGCACAAGTCAGCGCAATTGGGGCTTTGCGTCCGATAATCGCGGCGATGTCTTTTGCATGAGCGGATTGGCTTGGAATATCGCTTACGTCTCTTGGAACCTCGCTTTCGTTTACAACGAAAACCCATCTTACTTCATCAGCTCCGCCGTATTGCTCAGCGCTGCGCTGCTTTACACGACGGCGATCGGAAAGCCGGAACTGTTCGGAATGATACGAGTGTTCACGCTCGCGTTCCATCTCACCTTGCGCGCCGCGACGGACTGGCTCCCTCAGACACTGGACGATGCTGATGCCGTTGCAGACCCACAAATCGGACTGATTTGGGGTGCTGTGAACCTTATGGGATTAATGGCGCTTCTGGTTTACAGGGTGAGCACCGAAAGCGGGCGCATGCGAAGCAGCGCAGCCTGACGGGGGTTAATGCCGGTCCGATCGATATTGGGGCGGGTAAATTTCAACCGTTCACATTTGGGCGACGTTAAGCTCAATTTGATACGCCGGGCGAGATGCGCCGCGATCGAACCAACTTTCTGTATCTGTTGAAACTTCAACAGCCCCGCCTTTCGGCGTCGGACAGCGCATGGAACGATCTCCTGCTGGAGCAACAGCGCTGTATGGTTCGGAATTCCGGGCCGCTCGCTGTCATTCACTTTGTCAACACCGTTATCGTTGCTCTCGCGCTTTGGACGGTTGCGAAGCCGATCTGGCTGATGGCCTGGATCGTCACGGCCTCGATTGCCAGCGCGCTGGTCCTGAACAACTATCTTCGCTTCAGGGGGCGTTCAGAACCGGAACGTGTTTCAGGTCGTTTTTTACGGCTAGTTGAATTTCAGGTCATCGCCATCGGCTTGTTGTGGGGGGTGACGCCGTATTTGATGGAGTCTGCAACGGCTGAGCGGGTCATGTTCGCCGTGCTCGTTGGCGTTGGTATGGCTGCAGGCTTTACGGTTATGGTCAGCCCGCTTCCGCGGGTGGCCTTCCGGTTCGCAGTTGCCTGCTTGGCTCCTATTGTCGTCTTTTGTCTGTTGCAGCAGACAGCGTTCCTGATTGCGGTCGGTGTCTTGTGCGTGGTTTTGATTTGGGCGCTCGGCGTCGGCAGCTTGCAAAGCTTCGATCAACTTCGCCAGCAGGTAAGGGCGCGCTCCGAAGCCATGTCAGCGCGGTCGACTCTCTTTGACGCGATTGAGGCAACGAATGATGCCTTTGCGCTGCACGGCGACGACGGAAAGCTACTTATCGCCAACTCGAGATATGCCGACTGGTTCCCGAACTTCCATTCTGAGCCGGCGCCAGAGCCCGGTCTGCGGGTCGATAAGAGACTTGATGACGGTCGCTGGGTGATTGCTTCAACGGAAACGACCCGGAGCGGAGACCGCGTCAGCGTCTTCTCGGACGTGACCGATCTGAAAGCGCGTGAACGTGAACTGATCGCCGCCCGCCTCGAAGCAGAAAAGGCCGACGAAGCCAAGAGCCGGTTCCTGGCCACGATGAGCCACGAGCTGCGCACGCCGCTCAACATCATCCTGGGGTTCTCTCGCCTGATGACGACAGGCTCAAATATTGCGATGAGTGAAGCGGAGTGGCGGGACTACGCAGACAATATCCATACGAGCGGGGATCACCTGCTCAATCTGATCAATGACATCATCGAGTACTCAAAGCTCGGCTTTGAGAAGTACTTGATCGAAACTGAGCCGGTGGACGTGCGCGCGATGCTTGCGCGTTCGGTGAGTCTTGCGGCAGGCTTTGCCAACGTCACCACGATCAAGGAGGTCTCCGTTTCGGTTTCGCCTCAGATGGGCCGCCTGGTTGTTGATGAACTGGCATTCCAGCGCATCCTGATCAGCCTTCTTACGAACGCGATGAAGTTCCGGGCCAACGATCCGCGGATCATCGTCAAAGCCGGCGTTCGCGAGAATGGAAAGCCCTTCATCATGGTCCGTGACTTTGGCGTCGGCATCCCAGAGGACGCGCGAGAGAAAGTCTTCGAAGCCTTCTACCAGCACGATCCTGACCTGAATCGGAACTACGGCGGAACGGGGCTTGGCCTCACCCTCAGCCGACACCTGGCACAAATGCACGATGGTGACATCATCCTGAAGAGCAAGCCGGGCGTTGGCACAACGGTCACGGTCGTCTTGCCGGCAGATGCCCACATTCCGCGAAGCGCTGATCGCGAGCAAGAAGCCGCTTAGCGGTCAGACCAGTGAGCCTGTAACGCATTGGCGATGGCGACGCATTTTGATGCCGCGGCGTCTGGGGCACGATAGGCAACGATGGCCGATCCCTCGAGCGCCGTTTCATCCAGAGGATCTGTCGGCCACCGCGCGCCGGCGATTACTCCGTCTTCCAGGTCGGACAGATAGGCTCCTAGCTCGGTTTCCCGCTCATCGCGATAAAGCGGCAACCACAAGACGAGCATGGCGCGCGGCCAGCGTTTGAGCGCTCGCGGCGTCCATGCGGCCAGCGCATCCATATCGCGCAGAGTCTCGTAACTGGGGTCTACGAACAGGATCATGTCTTCTCCGCGACGCGGAGTAAGCTTCAAGGCCCCTGCATACCCATCGGCCTTCTTGATCTGAATACGGTCGTCCGTCCCAACAGTGTCCGTGAGCGCTGCGTTCTCTGTCGGGTGCAGCTCAAAGAGGACAATTCGATCGCGGTCGCCGAGCAAGTCAGACGCCAACTTCGGTGAGCCTGGGTACGCTTTTGGGGTAGGGGGGCGAACAGCATCCAGCCACGGCTGTAATGGCTTCGGCGCTGTAGAGTTTAGAAGATCAAGCACGCCATCGCGCGCTTCGCCGGTCTTCGCCGCTTGCGCGTTTTGAAGATCGTAAACCCCGCGTCCGGCATGGGTCTCGACATAGAAAACAGGGCGGCCGCCTGATCGACTAGAAAGTATCGCATGCAGGCAGGCGTGCTTTAGCACATCGGCACGATTTCCCGCGTGAAAACCGTGCTGATAGGACAGCATGCTCTACTCTGCCGAAGCCAGCGAAGCCTCGCGGATCGCTTTGAATTCATTGCCGTCATACCACTCCGGCCAGTCGCCAGATGCCGCCAGATCGCGGCCAAGTTGATAAAGCGCGTCGATATCTTCGACCATGCCTTCCAGCGTCCAATTGGCAGCGTATTCGTCCATCGGTTTGTGGTAGCGCTGGGCGGTGTAGACGTCTGCGAACGCCTTGCCGGCAGCCACACCGCCTTCTCGCAGGTCCTGCCCACCGTCGGCATACAGCATAGGCACGCCTTTCTTCGCGAAAGAAATATGGTCGGAGCGGTAGAAATAACCCGCTTCTGGCGTCGGATCCGGTTCAATAACACGGTCCTGGCCCTCAAGAATGGTCGCCAGGCGGTCTTCGAGTTCGGATGCACCGTAGCCGACGACGATCATGTTCTTTGCCCGCCCCATGGGCAACATCGCATCAATGTTGATGCCAGCAACGATCTTGTTGAGCGGCACAGTGGGGTTTTCGGCGTAATAGGCCGACCCGAGAAGACCGCTTTCTTCTAGAGTAACAGCAAGGAAAAGCACAGAACGGTCGAGATCCTGCTGTGCCATGGCTTCGGCGATTTCGAGGATCGCCGCTGTCCCGCTCGCGTTGTCCACGGCGCCGTTGAAAATGTCGTCCTGATAGAAGTCCTCGCCCGGGGCCCCTGTCTTCTCTCCGGTTTTCTTGCCCATATGGTCCCAGTGCGCGGTGTAGAGCACGTACTCATCGGGCGTAGTCTTGCCCTCAAGGACGCCGACAACATTGCGGCTTTCAAGGCGATCAACCGTCTGCACAATATCGCCGCTCGCTGTCAGGTTGCCCATATCGACCGCAGCGAAGCCGGATGTTTGCGCGGCGTCTTTCATCTCGGAAAAATCGAGACCAGCACTGGAGAAGAGGGTCTCTGCGTATTCGTTACTGATCCAGGCTTCCATCATCGTACGATCGACTCCGCCGCCCGCCCGCACCAAGTCGGCTTGTGCGCCTGACCAGGAATTCGAAACGACATCCCAACCATAGGACGCTGGCGCGGTTTCGTGGATCACGATTGCGGCAGTTGCGCCCTGCCGGGCGGCTTCTTCGAATTTGTAAGTCCATCGACCATAATAGGTCATTGATTTGCCCTTGAAGAGCTCGCCGTCTGGATTTGCGAAGCCAGGATCATTGACCAGCATCACAACGGTTTTCCCTTCGGCATCGACTCCGGCATAATCATCCCAGCCGTACTCCGGCGCGACCACACCATATCCTACAAATACAATCTCAGATTCGTCGAAGCTGTATTCGAGGTCGGCTTGCCGTTTGGTCCAGATCACGGCGTCCGTGCCGAGCTGCAAGTCAGTGTCCTCGTCGCCATTGGAGATCGTCAGGCCAGACTGATCCTCAACGAGTGTTTGCTCGACCATTCCGACTGTTTGGAACCACGTGCCGTCATCGCCCGCCGGAGAGAGCCCCACACGGGCCATATCAGCTGCGATCCAATCGGCGGATGCTTCGCCGGCAACCGATCCGGGGGCGCGGCCTTCGAAGATGTCATCTGCGAGTGGCGCGATGCGAGCGTGGAGGTCTGCTTCAGTGATGTCAGCAGACGTCTCGCTGGGCAGCGGAAGGAGGAGCGCGCTTGGTGTGGCAGGCCCAATGGTAGCTGGTGGCGTTTCAGCGGTGGGCGCTGCGACCTGTTGGCTGCACGCAGAAAAGGCAAGGGCTGCAGCGATGGTGACCGAACGACGGATCATGGGCACTCCAAAAAGTGACTCGTGTTTCACAAAGCTGTCGCACGAGGTGCAGGGGTCTACAAGCGTGCTCAACTGTCCGTTGGCAGTGGGATCCATTCACTTTCCCCTGGAGGAAGTTCGAAGGGCGTGCCGGTGAAGTTACCATCAATGGAGGCTTGCCAGTCCGCTTTTGCCTGCTTGAGCCGGTCTGGGTCGGCTGCGACAAAGTTCCACTCGATCTTGCGGGGCCCATCCATGGACTGACCGCCGGTGAGCATCACTTTCGTATTGGCAGCCAATTTGACGTTCACTTCGCAAGCCTGCGTAAGCACCGCCATGTCGCCGGGTTCGAGCGTTTCGCCGTCGACGTTGGCCCGGCCATCCACCACGTATACCGCGCGCTCTTCTGCAGCGTCTGCCGGGATGTCGAAGGCTGCCGGTTCGCTGGCATCCACTGCGAGGTACCAGATACCCCACGGAAATTCGACGGGAGAGGTGTGCCCCCAGGCCGTCCCCGCAATCAGGCGCGCCTCTGCGCCGCCAAGCTCAATAACCGGCAAAGTGTCCGCGCGATGGTGTTCGAAGGCGGGTTCAACGTCCGAGTGCGTCTGTGGCAGGGCCACCCAGGTCTGGATGCCATGCATGGCCTGTCCCGCGGCCCGCTCCTCCGGTGGCGTGCGTTCGGAATGGCAGATGCCTTTGCCAGCGGTCATCCAGTTCACCGCGCCCGGGCGAATGACCAGCTCAGTTCCAAGCGTATCCCTATGCGCAATGGCTCCCTCAAACAGGTAGGTCACGGTCGCGAGGCCGATATGGGGGTGCGGACGCACGTCAAAGCCATCTCCAGGCGCGTAGGTTGCCGGGCCAAAATGATCAAAGAAAATGAAAGGGCCAACCATCTTATGGGCGTGGAAGGGAAGGACGCGGCGCACTTTGAAACCGCCACCAAGATCTTTCACGCGAGGGCGAATAATCCGTTCGATTGTTTCACAGGACGCCGTTCGGCTCTCGCAGTCGGCTACGGTATCCTTGCCGGTATTGGACATGGCGGGCTCCTTGGCGCGGGCGGCAACCCATCCACATAAGCGTTTGTGACTGCAGATCGCCACCCCCCCGAAGATCTCGATACGTTTGTCGCGCGCATTCGTGCGTGCCGCCTGTGCGCTGGCGATATGCCGAATGACCCCAATCCCATTCTGCGCGCGTCGAAGACGGCCAAGATCCTGATCGCAAGCCAGGCACCTGGAAACCTTGCCCACCAATCCGGGAAACCCTTTGATGACCCTTCCGGCGTGCGCTTGAGATCCTGGATGGATGTAACCGAAGATGAATTCTGGGATGACTCCCGAATTGCGATTGCGCCGATGGGATTCTGCTTTCCAGGCTACGACAAGAATGGCGGCGACCTTCCCCCCATGAAACGTTGTGCGGGGGCGTGGCGCGATGGGCTTCTGGCCCGCATGCCTCAGATCGAACTCATCCTGCTGATCGGTGGCTACAGCCAGGCATGGCATCTTGGGAAAATGGCTGGCGGCTCTCTGACTGAGCGCGTGAAGAATTGGCGTACCTTCGCGAAAGACGGCCTGTTTACAACGCCCCACCCAAGCTGGAGAAACAATGCATGGCTCAAGCGCAATCCATGGTTCGAAACCGACGTACTGCCGGAATTGCGAGCCTCTGTGCGGCGGTGTTTGCAGCGCTGAGTGTGTTGATTGTCGTGCACGCCTGTTCGCCCGTGACCCAAAGCGCGTTGATCCTCAAGGAGCCCCTCGTGCCCCGTTTCGATCCTGAGAATGAGGTATTCATCAGCTTTGATGGCTCACAATTGGGTTTGACAGTCTGGGACACCGAAGGCGAACCCGAGATTGTGGTCGTTGGACTTCATGGCATGAACGACTGGGCGAACGCATTCTTCATGGCTGCGCCATGGTGGGCTGAGCGAGGCGTCAAAACCTACGCATTCGACCAACGCGGGTTTGGACGTTCACCGGGGCGAGGCTTGTGGCCGGAAGAAGAGCTCATGCGGGAGGATTTGCGCACCGCAGTCGCCGTCGCCCGGTCACGCCACCCAAACGCGAAGCTTGCGGTTGTCGGCATTTCCATGGGGGCGGCGGTTGCGATGTCAGCCTTCGGATCGGACGATCCACCGGACGCTGACGTGCTGTTGCTGTCCGGTCCGGGATTGCGGGGATGGGGCGCACTACCGTTAGCTTACCGGCCGAGCCTCTGGATATCCGCGCGGGTCCGTCCGGGTTGGATTGTCGTTCCCCCCAAGGGCGTAAAGATCGAGCCAACCGACAATGTGGAGATGCTTCGTGAGATCTGGTCGAGCCCAATGATGACGCGGTCGAACAGGATTGACCAAGTGCACGGCGTTGTAAGCCTCATGGAGAGTGCTCACCGCGCTGCGCCAGACCTGCCTGCATCAGTACCCAGTCTGCTCACCTACGGCGCGAAAGACATCGTTATTCCGCCAAACGCCATGGCCCGCACCGCTGGTGTCTTGCCCGAGCACGTCAGAACACTCTACTACGAGCAGGGCTACCACATGCTGATGAGAGATCTGCAAGCCCCCACCGTTTGGGCTGATATGCTCGCATTCATGCAGGATCATACCCGGCCGCCTCCGTCCGATGCGCCTGAGCTGCCATGGCTTGAGGATCGGCGTGCGCAATTGACCAAATCCTCGCCTGAAGGCTAAGGCGGGCGCTTTCCGAGAGCGGACGCGCCTTATGTTCGACCTGCAAGCCTTTGACGCCCATGAGAGCGTTCATGTCTTCCACGATGCCGATTCCGGATTGGAAGCGGTCATTGCTATCCATTCCACAGGGCTCGGTCCGGCTGCAGGCGGTTGCCGAATGTGGCCTTATCAAACGAGTGAGGCTGCTATCGTCGATGTGCTGCGGCTTTCGCAGGGTATGAGTTACAAGAATGCGATGGCCGGTTTGCCGCTCGGGGGCGGAAAAGCCGTGATAAAAGGCGATCCGAGAACGGGAAAGTCGCCGGATCTGTTCCGCGCGTTTGGACGGGCGGTCGAAAGCCTGGGCGGTCAGTACTGGACCGCAGAGGATGTCGGCATCGAGACATCCGACATGGCCGTTACAGCCGAAGAGACCCGCTATGTGGCCGGCTTGACGTCAGGCACCGCAGCGAGCGGCGACCCATCTCCTGTCACTGCGCGTGGCGTGTTTCGGGGGGTGAAGGCCTGCGCCGAGCGGGCGTTCGGCTCATCAGATCTCAATGGGCGTATTGTCGCTGTACAGGGCGTTGGATCGGTTGGGGGTCATCTATGCGACCACTTGGCCGACGCTGGCGCACAGCTGGTGGTCACCGATATCGATACAGACGCCTTGCGGGCCGTATCCGGTCGAACGGGCGCCGAAATTGTTGAGCCGGAAGCGATCTATTCGGTACAGGCAGACATATTTTCTCCGAACGCACTCGGTGCCGTCATCAATCCCGATACGATCAAGCGCCTTTCAGTAAAGGTGATCGCGGGCGGGGCGAACAACCAACTCGTGATCCCCGATATGGGAGAGATGCTTCGGCGCAAGGGCATACTTTATGCGCCCGACTACGTTATCAATGGCGGCGGGATCATCAATGTCGCTGCTGAAATCTCCGGGAAATACGACCGTGGCTGGGTTGATGAGAAACTCGCGGCCCTGACGCAGACCCTAGAAGAGGTTCTCGACGAGGCGCTGCGGATGGACCGGGCGACAAATGCGGTTGCGGATGTCATGGCCAAGGCGAGGATTGGTAGAGGCTGACCTTGCCGGGTAGGACCGTCTCGGTGATCTTACGATATGTATGGGAAGTCGGGGGCGGATGATGTCCGACGAGCTTGAAGTTGCTGGGTTAGCGTCTGCGGGGGCGCTGGAGTCGAGTGGGCAAAGCGGCGACGGCGAGCAATGCGCGAATTGTGAAGCGCCTTTAGACGGCGACTACTGCCGTTTGTGCGGACAGCGGCACGCCGACATGCATCGCCCCATCTGGACCCTTATCGGCGAGGGGCTGTCCGACAGTTTCGCGCTGGACGGGCGGATCGCAAGGACCCTGCCAGCCATATTCTGGCGACCGGGAAAGGTGACCCGATCTTATCTGGACGGTCAGCGGGCGCGATTCGTGCCGCCATTCCGACTTTTCCTTCTCTCGAGTCTTTTATTCTTTGCCACCATGTTTGGCATCGGTGACCAATTGGGCTGGACCGACTCATTGCGGATTCAGCCGACCGAGGACGGGGGGTGGCATCTCGTTGTTGCAGATGGCGAAGTGCCCGAAGAAAATCGGCCCTCTTTCCTCCGAGCTGACAATTCGCTGGATCTTGAACTCTTGCGTGCTGAACTCGCCGATGAAGCCGAGGTTGAAATCGGAACCGAAGAATACGCAGCGCTTGAGGCTTCTGTGGAGCAAATTGCGCGCGTGTATAGTAATCAAGACGCGTTTCTACGTACGGTCGAGGTGTGGCTGCCGCGCTTGTCTTTGTTGCTTTTGCCAGTCTTCGCGCTCGCCTTGACGCTGCTTTACGTTTGGCGTCGGCAGATTTACGTCTATGACCATTTGGTCACGACGCTGCACTTTCAGTCGTGGTTCTACCTGGCCTCGGCGGCGACCATGTGGGTCGCGTTTCTAATTACCCCTTGGGCTTACGCCGTTTTGGGACTCGCTATGCCGGTCTACGTGTTTCACATGCTCCGCCGGGTCTACGGTGACGGGTGGTTCATGGCATCGGGCCGTACGGTGTCTTTGCTGTTTCAGGCGCTCATTGCTCTGGTCCTGCTCGTCGCCGGTGTGAGCATGATTGGCGCGGCCGAGGTTGCCGGGCCGGATATGCTCCAGCCCGGCTAAGGTTTAACCAGCCTTCCGACGGGACCACCAGCCACGCCGTTTCGGCTTGGCGGGCTCTTCCGGCTCTGGCTCTTTTGCTTCCGGCGTTTCAACAGCAGGAGCCTTGGCTTCTTCTGGTTCGGTATGTTCAAGGGGTGTCGCCTGCACCGTTTCTTCAGTTTGAGACGTCACATCAACGGGCGGCTCACCAGCGCTTTCAGCTTCCGAAACCTCAGGCGGCGTGTCTGTTTCAGGCGCGCTCTCATTGGCCTCTGCAGCCGCATTTTCAGCGGATTTAGACTTACGGCGGCGCCGGCGTCGACGAGGGCGTTTCGCTTCGCCGTCCTCTTCCTCAGAGGCTGTTTCCTCGTGCTCAGCGGTTTCAGACAGCGACTCCGCGTCGATCATCTCTGTCGCTGTTATAGCGAGACCGTCTAGATATGCTCCGCCATCTTCTGGAGTGGCATCAGGTTTCGGCGTGCGCTTTGGCGGAGGCGGTATTTCCGCTGAACCGCTTTCGACAACGGGTCCCGTTGGTATGTCGTCGCTATCGCTGGCTTGGGTGTCTTTGTCATCGCCGCCGCGCTTGCGACGACGGCCACCACGGCGACCCCGCCGACGGCGTTTCCGACGCGCGCCTTCATTGTCTCCATCTTCGGAGGCTTCCGTATCGGCGCTGTCTTCCTCATCGCTGTCGTCAGCGTCTTCGTCCGCGTCGATGACCTCAAGTCCTGTCTCCTGGTCGTCTTCAACACGCTCCTGTCGACGACGTCGGTTTTCACTACGGTCTTTCTTCGGCGGTTTGTAGTTTGGATCCTTATCGGCATGGATGGTGAAGTCGCCCGCAAGCAAGCTGTCTGACGATTGGACCGAGATCGCAAAGCCAGCCGATTCCTCAATCTTGGTGAAGGCGTCGCGCTTATTGTTGAGAAGATAAAGCGCAACTTCGGTAGGGGCTTCGACGGTAATCGAAAGAAGACCGCCCGCCGCAGCGCGTGCTTCAAGGGTCCGTAGGAGTTGTAGCGCTGCAGAGTCGACCGATCGGACACGGCCAGTCCCGTTGCAGGCGGGGCAGGGGTCAGAAGATGCCTGAAGGACGCCGGCGCGGCGGCGCTGGCGGGAAATTTCCATCAGTCCGAACTGGGAAAGTTTGCCATGCTGAACGCGGGCGCGATCGAACTTCAGGCAATCCTTGAGCTTGCGCTCTACGGCCCTGTTGTTCTTCGCCTCGTCCATATCAATGAAGTCAATTACGACCAGCCCGGCAAGATCGCGCAGGCGCATCTGACGACACGCTTCTTCGGCAGCCTCGAGATTGGTGCGCAAGGCGGTCTGTTCGATGTTGCGCTCTTTGGTAGATTTGCCTGAGTTCACATCGATGGCGACCAATGCTTCGGTCTGGTTGATCACAAGATATCCGCCAGATTTCATCTGAACCGTCGGCGAGAAAATCTGGTCGAGCTGTTCCTCCACGCCTTCGGCGACGAAGAGTGGCTTAGGCTCCTTCCAGCGCTGCACTTTTTTTGCCTGGCTCGGCATCAGCAGTTGCGCAAGTTCCTTGGCTTCTTTGTAGGCCGCTTCGCCGTCGATCAGGACAGCCTCGACGTCCTTGTCATAGAGGTCGCGCATGGCCCGGTGGACCAGGCCGCCTTCCTCGTGGATCATCGCAGGGGCCATGGACGACAAAGTGCGCTCACGAATCTGGTCCCACAGTTTTATGAGATAGTCGTAGTCGCGCTTGATGTCGGTCTTCGTTCGCTTTGCGCCTGCGGTCCTGACAATGAGCCCCATGCCCGTTGGAACATCCAGTTCGGTCATCACTTGCTTGAGGCGTTTGCGGTCCGCGCCATTCGCAATTTTACGGGAGATGCCGCCGCCGCGGGGTGTATTCGGCATAAGCACAGAATAACGACCGGCCAGCGACAGATAGGTTGTCAGCGCCGCACCCTTGTTGCCGCGCTCCTCCTTGACGACCTGCACCAGCATCACCTGGCGTCGACGAATGACTTCCTGAATCTTGTAGCGTTTCTGGAGATTACGGCTCTTGCGCTGACGGCGCTGGGCCGCTTCTTTCTTCGGAGCGGGTTTGTCGTTAGCCCCTTCGTCTATGGAGGCCTCTGCAGAGTCTTCGTCGTCTGAAGACGTCTCTGAGTCAGCCGCCTCATCGTCCTCGGAGGCATCCAACTCTGTATCTTCCTCAGAGGCGTGGCCGTCATCGTCGTCATCAACGTCGAGATCATCATCGTCCTCAGCGGCGGCCTCCGCAGCTTCCCGAAGCAAGGCTTCGCGATCTTCCTGAGGGAGTTGGTAGTAGTCCGGGTGGATCTCAGAGAATGCGAGGAAGCCGTGGCGATTCCCGCCATATTCAACAAAAGCAGCCTGGAGCGAGGGCTCCACGCGGGTCACTTTTGCTAGATATATATTGCCTCTAAGTTGTTCTTTCCCGGTTGTTTCGAAATCAAAGTCGTCGACTTGATTGTCTGAGACGAGCGCCACCCGGGTCTCTTCCGGGTGAGCGGCGTCGATCAGCATGAGTTTGCTCATCTAAGCTTACCTTGTCAGCCAGCGCGCCACTTGCCATGCCTGTCGGCACCGCCAAGGGGCGCGTGCCGGCCTTGTATTGAGTTGCAAAATGGCCGGTATGCGCGACGCTATAAGGCGTTGCGAGTCGTTTGGTTATCCTGCCGGCAATGGAGGTCATTTGGGTTCCGTCTTCGGGGCGTCGCGAACGGCCAGGTGCCGGAACGCGGAACGCGGAGGGAAGATTTTGAGCGGCGCTTTTGGCCACCTCAGGACTCTGCCCAAAAAGACTGTCTTTGGAAAGACAATTCTGCGACTTCAGTGAACATTCAGGTCAGTTTGCGTGTAAAGTCCGTCTTAACCAACCGGTCGCTAGTCGATGGCTGGGCTTCAGCAGCAGCTAACAGGCTTCATTCTTGATTATCGCCAGCATCAGACGGATTTTACTGATCGCCTTGTTGTGGCTGGGCGCTGCGGCACATGCTCAAACCATTCTGGACGTTCGTGTAGTAGGAGACGGCGATCCGACTCGGATAACGCTCTGGAGCGATGTTCCGCTTAGTCACGATCTACTGCTGAAAGATATCCAGGGCTCAAAAGCAATTGTGTTGCGGGCACCAGGTGCCATCTGGGGCGCTCCTGAGCGTTCGCGGGCCGGCATGGGCGGGGTGGCATCGGCAAGCTGGCAGGATGGGGCGGTCCTATTCCGCCTGGATCGCGCTATGATGGTGTCGCGCGCACTCAACCTTCCCCCAGCGGGCAGTGAGCTGAATCACCGGATCGTCCTGGACCTGCGGACAGTGTCTCCGGTACGGTTTGCGCGCGCAGCTCAACAAGATGAGCGCAGGCAAGCACCGCCGCCAGCAATAAATGCGGCTTACGTCCCGCCAGCCAGCCCGAGCGTTGAGCCTCGCCGTACGCCCTCGACGTCTCCGATTGCGCCTGCTGGCCGGCGCATCGTGGTCATAGATCCGGGACATGGCGGAAAAGACCCCGGTGCGTCACACCATGGTGCGGTTGAGAAGACCATTGTGCTAAAAAGTGCTCTTGATCTGCGAGATCGGTTGGAGGCGACCGGTCGTTATACTGTGCGTCTGACGCGCGATGATGACACGTTTATCGAATTGGAAGATCGGGTGACGCTGGCAAGGAATTGGGGAGCGGACCTGTTCATTTCGATCCATGCTGACAGCGCGCGCTCAGCAGATGTCTCAGGTGCCTCGGTCTATACGTTGTCCCAGCGCGGCGAGGGCCGTGTTGACCGGGAGGCCGCCGAGAATAATTGGCGATTGCCCATTGAGGATGTCGGAGACGATGAGGTTGAAGGCATCCTGTCCGACCTTCTCAAGCGTGAAACCAAGACAAAGTCGTCCGAATTTGCGGGACTTTTGCTTCCGGAACTTGGAAAGGCGGGACCGCTTGTGCGCAACAGCCATCGCAATGCTGGTTTCTACGTTCTGCTGGCACCCGATGTGCCCGCCGTGCTTGTTGAGCTTGGGTTCCTCACCAACCGCGCAGACGCGAAGCGATTGAGGTCTAAGGCCGGTCGAGACCGGTCAATGGCCGCTATTACGCGGGCCGTGGACATCTATTTCGCTCAGCAAGACCGTCTGCTCGCTTCCGACTGATCCGGGCACAGTTCGCTTAAATCAGCGTAATCCCTGCGAATTCGGCCTTTTTTCACCGCTCTGGGGGCCTTACTCTCGTCGAATTGGGGTGCGAATCCGCGCACGAGTATGGCTGATGACCGGACCAAGTATATGAACGAGACTGAAGCGCCGCGTAACATTTTCGGCTTTGTGACCTGGACGTTGGTTCGCCGGCTGGCGATTCTGTTCGCGATACTATGCGTCGTAGCCTTCATCGCGATTTCGGCGTGGGTCGCCGCTCTGTCGCGCGACCTGCCGACCTTGCAGCGCCTGGCCGAATACGAGCCGCCAATTACGTCTCGCGTGCATGCGGGCGACGGTAAACTCATTGCTGAATTTGCGGACCAGCACCGCGTTTTCGTGCCTTACGACTCAATTCCCAAACATGTCGTAGAGGCCTTCGTTGCTGCTGAAGACAAGAGCTTCTTCGAGCATGGCGGTGTCGATTTCATGGGCACCACCCGCGGTGTCCTGCGGTCGGTTCAGAATAAGCTTACGGGATCTGGCGGACTTCAGGGCGGATCCACAATTACCCAACAGGTGGCCAAGAACATGCTGCTGACGCGGGACCAGACGGTTACGCGAAAGGTGAAGGAGATGGTGGTTGCCCGCAGAATGGAGCGCGCCTTCACAAAAGAGCAAATTCTCGAACTCTACCTGAACGAGATTTATCTTGGTGGCCGGTCTTATGGTGTTGGATCGGCGGCTCTGAAT
>JBCBWQ010000150.1:0-6614 GCA_039817025.1 Pseudomonadota bacterium
CAGCCTAGTGCTGGCTTTCGGGCGTGGTCACCGAGAGGCCATCAAGCGAATCAGACACCGTGATCTGGCAAGAGAGGCGCGAATTGGGTTTCACGTTCTCGGCAAAATCAAGCATGGACTGCTCCATGTCTTCGGGCTGGCCGACCTTGTCCATGAAGGCTTCGTCCACGTAGACGTGGCAGGTCGCGCAGGCACAGGCTCCGCCACAATCGGCATCAATGCCCGGAACGGAATTCTTGATCGCCGTCTCCATGACGGTCTCGCCATTTTTGGCTTCGACGCTGCGTGCTTCGCCAGAATGGTCGATATAGGTGATTTTAGCCATGGAACGGGCCCTTCTTAAGCCGCAACGCGCGCGGCGATTTCTTTCATCGAGATGGATGTATCCTGCAAATCGACGGGCGCAACCGGCGCCCCTGCGATAATCAGCTTCTTCGAGGCGAGGAACTCCGGTGCAGAATTGATGGCATCAACGGCGATGAGTCGACCGGACTTGACGTAAAACGCTGCAAATTTGCGCGCGGCGGGGTCACCGCGCACGATTATATCGTCATAGCCTTGCGACAATCCGGCGATCTGAAGCTTGAGGTCATACTGATCTGACCAGAACCAAGGGCAGTCTTCGACTGGACGGGTTTTGCCGAGAATGGCAGCGGCGGCCAACTTGCCTTGTTCGATTGCGTTATGAACGCTTTCAAGTCGACCGGAGCGGCCATAGTGGACGAGCGGGCGGCGAGCGCAGTCTCCAGCTGCAAAGATACGTGGATCGCATGTGCGCGCGTCACGGTCGACGATTATACCGCTGTCGCAGGGCAAGCCCGCCTCTTGGGCAATGTCATCATTGGGAATGATGCCGATACCGATAAGGGCCAGATCGCAGCGAATTTCCGTTCCGTCTTTCAGGACAGCAGCCGAAACATCGTCGCCCTCCCCCGTAAAGTGGGACAGCTGCGCGCCCGTGCGGATATCCACGCCCTGCGCCCTATGCTCGGTCTCGTAAAATTCGCTCATGAGCGGGCTGGTCACGCGGGCCAGAACCCGGTCGGCCATCTCCAAAACCGTGACCTCCAGCCCCATTTGCCGGGCGACGGCAGCGGCTTCCAAACCGATATAGCCGGCCCCAATGATGACGAGGCGGCGTCCATTCGTCATGTTCGGACGAATGCGCTCAACATCGGAAAGGCTACGCAGATCGTATACATGCCCGAGATCTGCGCCTTGGACCGGCAGGGGCCGCGGGCGAGAGCCGGTGGCGAGGATCAGCGCATCGTAGGAAACAGTGCCACCACTCTCGAGCGCGACTGTGCGTGCTGAACGATCGATCGCGATCCCCCAATCGCCAAGCACAAGGTCAACACGATTGTCCCCATACCAGTCAGCACCCTTAAAATAGAGACGCGATTCCTCGAACTCGCCCTTCATGTAGGCTTTTGAGAGCGGTGGACGCTGATAGGGCAAATTCGGCTCGCCACCAATCAGGGTGAGGCCGCCTTCATACCCACCCATGCGCAAGGACTGGATTGCCTGCGCACCGGCCTGGCCGCCGCCGATGATGACGATGGATTGAGCGTCTGAAAGATCCAAAACCCGGGGCCTCGCTGCTGAGCGCGAAAATTATGACGCCGGCGTCATTTTTGCAAGCCTCAAATCGGGTGAAGTCGAGCGGGCACGCTCTCATAGCCCATGACGAAATTCGACAGAACGCGCTTGGGCTCGCCGACGAGCTCGACCTTTTCAAAGCGTTTCATGATTTCTTCCCAGAGGATGCGCAATTGCATCTCTCCTACACGGTTGCCCATGCAGCGATGGATCCCGAAGCCGAATGACAAGTGGTGGCGCGCGCGATCGCGGTCGATCAGGAACTCATCGGGGTGCTCAATGACCTCGTCATCACGATTTCCGGAGACGTACCACATCACCACCTTGTCGCCTTTCCTGATCTGGTGGCCGTTGAACTCGACGTCTTCCAGCGCCGTCCTGCGCATATGCCCAAGCGGGGTCTGAAACCGGATGATCTCCGAGACCATGTTGGGGATCAGCGACAAGTCTGATTTCAACTTCGCATACTGGTCGGGATTGCGATTGAGCTCGACAACGCCGGCTGAAATCGAATTCCGGGTCGTGTCATTGCCGCCCACGATCAGCAACATGAGATTGCCCATCAGTTCCATGGGATTGTTGACCATGTCCTTGGTCGCCGGATTGTGGGCAAACAGGGAGATGAAATCGAACTTTCGCGGCTGGGCGGCGCGTTCATGCCAGAGGCGGGTGAAGTATTCGAGGCATTTCAGAAGCTCTTGCTTGCGATGCTCCATATCCACGTCGATGCCAACGGTTTCAGATGTCGTCGTGATGTCCGACCAGTACGGCAATAAGTGCCTGTCTTCAAAGGGGAAATCGAACAGCGTCGCCAGCATTTGCGTGGTCAGCTCTTTCGACACCCTGTCGACCCAGTCGAATTCCTCGCCAACGGGCAGATCGTCAAGGATGGTACAGACCCGTTGGCGGATCAGGTCCTCGATTTCGGCCAGTTGAGACGGTGCCACGCCGGGCTGGACGGCCTTGCGTTGCACGTCGTGTTTGGGCTGGTCCATGGCGATGAACATCGGCGTATCGAAATCCTCGGGCGCATCGCCAATAACAATGCTGCCTTCTGAGGAAAATCGCTTGTGGTCGGAATCGACGGCGACGATGTCGTGGAACTTGGTGATCGACCAGAAAGGCCCGAATGCGCTGTTCTTGCAGAAATGAACCGGTGCATCACGTCGCAAGCGGCGGAAATATTCGCCATGGGCATTTGCCTCATAGAGCTCAGCCCGGCTCATATCGATCTCATCAAGATCGAGGGTCCAGGGGTCAGGAATGCTATCCTGCAGCCTTGCCGTATCGGCCATGGGGTCCTCCTCCCTATCGTTTTTTCCAGCGTAGCCCTATGTGCGGTGCAGCAACAAGCGTGTTGCGGGACCGGCGAAGGTTGGCCACTTAAGCCCGATGAGCACGCTTGAACTCTTCCTCGCCGACGAGACGCGAACGATGGCGCTGGGCGCAGCCCTTGCGGGCGTGGTCAAGCCAGGCGACGTCATCGCCCTGCGCGGCGGCCTAGGGGCTGGTAAGACAACGCTGGCGCGCGGGTTCATGGGGGCCCTTTGCGGCCCGGACACAGAAACGCCCAGTCCGACTTACACGCTGGTTCAGACCTACCCCACACCAGCATTTCTTATCTGGCATTTCGATCTTTATCGTGTCGAAACACCGTCCGAACTGGACGAACTTGGCTGGGAGGACACCCAGGACGGTGTTGCTCTGGTCGAGTGGCCGGACCATGCCGGCAGACGCCTGCCTGACTGGCGCCTTGATTTGACGCTGGACTCCTTTGATGCAGGCCGTCGCGCGGCGCTGGAACCGCGGGGCGAAGACTGGCAGGCTCGACTTGATGGCTTTCGGATCTGAACATCGCAAAACGGTGATTGCCGATTTTCTTGCGCGCGCCGGATGGGCGGGTGCTGACCGCCAGCCTCTCGGGCAGGACGCCTCAACGCGCCGTTATGAGCGGCTGGTCCTGAACGGGCAGACGGCCATGCTGATGGATGCGCCGCGCGTGGAAGAAGACCCCTGCCCGCCGCGCGCTGATGGCGCAACGCGCCTGGCGATGGGCTGGAATGCCCGCACGCGGCTTGCCGCAAGCCGGGTTGACGCCTTCGTGGCGCTGTCTGAGCATTTACGCGGACTCGGCCTGTCTGCGCCTGAGGTTATGGCGCATGATTCCAATGAAGGCTTGGCGCTCATTGAGGATTTCGGCGCGAGCCGCGAAGTGGCGCGGGTCATCGAACAGGGCGAGGCAAGCGAGGTCGACCTCTACCGCGCCGCCGCCGAAACACTGGCCGCAGCTCATCTTGGCGGTGCGCCGGAGCATGTATCGGGCCGCGGTGAGACCTGGCCGATCCTTGATTTCGATGCGATGGCGCTGGAAGCCAATGTCGACCTGTTTCCGGAGTGGCTCCCCCAGTTTGAGGACCGTATGGCGCGCGTTGATGCCAGCGACCCTCAATGGATTGCCGCGCGTGATGCGATGATCGAACAGACGGCGACATTTCCCTCAAGCTTCACGCTCCGCGATTATCACGCCGAAAACCTGATTTGGCTGCCCGCACGCGAGGGCGACGCACGGATCGGACTGCTCGATTTCCAGGATGCCGTCCGCGGCTGGGACGCTTGGGACATGGCCATGCTGGTTCAGGACGCCCGGCGGCCGGTCTCGCAAGCCGCCTCTGACGCCGCAATCACGACCTATCTGGACCGGACAGGCCGCGAACGCGCCGCATTCGAGGCACGCCTGGCCGTGGTTGGAACGTTGAATGCCCTTCGCATTACCGGCCTGTTTGCCCGGCTCGTGAAGCGGGATGGCAAGGATCGCTATCTCGACTTCATGGCGCGCCAACAAACGCTGCTTGCCCGTAATTTAGGGCATCCGGCCGCTGCAGACATGGCAGGCTATGTCCGCGACGTGGCCCCATTTATCTTCGAGGCACGCTCATGATCCCTGTTCCACAAACAGCCATGGTCATGGCCGCAGGGCTCGGAAGCCGCATGCGCCCGTTGACCGATCAAACGCCGAAGCCGCTGATCGATATCGCAGGAAAAGCGCTTCTTGACCGGGCACTCGATCCTCTCGCCCGCGCCGGCGTGAAGCGGATCGTCGTCAATGTGCACTATCTCGCAGACCAGGTGGAGGCACATTTGGCCAAGCGAACCGATTTCGATGTGACGATCTCTGACGAACGTGGCGAGCGCCTGGAAACCGGCGGCGCGCTCGCCAAGGCGAGACCCCTCCTCGGAGATGATCCAATTTTTGTGGTGAACACTGATGCATTCTGGGCACCCGAGGATGACAGCCCGCTTCTTCAGCTCGCTGAGTATTTTGATCCGGCAGATATGGACAGCGTCCTCCTGCTGGCTGACCGGGAACGCACACTCGGATTCAACGGGCCGGGCGACTTTTTTCTCAGAGATGACAGCCGGGTCGCGTGGCGCGGCGAGGCGGCACGATCACCCTATGCTTTTGCTGGTATACGGATAATCCGACCACAGATTTTTGATGGTGAAGATGTTCGTGCGTTCTCCGTCCTTGAAAAGTGGCGGCCGCTTGTCGATGCCGGGCGCTTACACGGCGTCGCCATGGACAAGTTCTGGCTGCATGTGGGCGATCCGACCGCGAAAGAGGACGCCGAAATGTGGATGCGTTGCCACGGCGCATGAACAGGCAAGGCGTCTTTTCCGAAAGCGCACCCCGGCTGTACACGATAGCGCCCGGGGCAAACTTTCTTGGAGCACTGGCGGCAACGCTTGCTGATGAATTCAGCCTGAAAAAACACCCTGACGCTCTAGCCGATGCCTTGATCTATGTTCCAAACCGGCGCTCAGCGCGTGCCCTGGCGGCGGCCTTGCATACCGCAGCCGGCGGCGCAGCGATTATTGCGCCGGAGATCAGGGCGCTCGGTGATCTTGAAACCGACGAACCACCCACCGGAGCAGAGGAAGCCGTTGCCCGGCTGGGCCCGGCGCTTGATCCCGCTCGACGGCTCGGAGCGCTGGCGGCCCTTTGCCGTAAATTTCTTGAGCGGATCAATGGGTACGCGCCGCCTTCATCCGCGCTTGCCGCAGCGCAGGAACTCATCCGCTTGCTGGACCAATCCGCCCTCGCTGGTGGAGTGGACTGGTCTGATTTGCCAAATCTGGCGGATGGCTCCGAATTTGCGGCGCATTGGCAGGATTCAGCCGAGTTTTTAAAGATTGTATCGATCCATTGGCCCGAATGGTTGAAGGCGCAGGGCGTGATGGAGCCTTTCGAGCGGCGGTTGGCGGTGGCCAAAGCGATCGCGACCAGTTGGACCTCTACACCGCCGACTGCTCCTGTACTGATCGCTGGTTCTACAGGCGCAACGCCCGCGAGCCGCTCTCTCATGGCCGCAGCCGCGAAACTCCCGCTTGGACGTATCGTGTTTCCTGGATTGGACCGCGATGCAACACCCGATGCCTGGACTGCGATCAGCCAATCCAGCGGCCATCCACAGTTTGCCTTTGTGCGCACCTTAGCCTCGCTTGGCGTCACCTCAGGTGACGTTGAGGTCTGGCCCAGCGCGAAAGAGTCGGCGAGAGCCGAGGCCAGACGTCAGTGGGTCAACGAGGCGTTGGCACCTGCTGCGGAGACAGCGGACTGGCTCGAACGACTCGGGCAGCTTGCCGGTGATCGAGCGCCCTCCGCCTTTGCGACCGATGCGCTTGCAGGATTGAACATTCTCGATGCCGAGGATGAGGCAGACGAATCGCGGCTTGCTGCGCTTATGTTGCGCGAAACTCTGGAAACACCGGGGGCCACAGCAGCGCTGGTTACGCCGGACCCGTCGCTTGCGCGCCGCGTCACTGCCCTTCTCCACCGCTGGGATGTAGCCGTGGCGCCGTCAGGCGGCGAGCCGCTTTTGCGCGCACCTGCAGGCTCGCTCGTAGGGCTGGTGTTGCAGTGGTTGACCGATCCAGCCGACCCGGTGTCGATCGCGGCGCTCGCCAAGCATTCCCTGGTCGCAGAAAAAGAACGAATTGGCGCGCTCGAACGCATT
>JBCBWQ010000151.1:0-6428 GCA_039817025.1 Pseudomonadota bacterium
CTCGACATGGTCCGCGTTAAGGCCAAGCTCGACACGTCCTCCTCCCGCCTGATCGGCCCGAACTGCCCAGGCGTACTGACGCCCGAGCAGTGCAAGATCGGCATCATGCCTGGCTCGATCTTCAAGAAGGGCTCGGTCGGCGTCGTCTCGCGCTCAGGAACCTTGACTTATGAAGCCGTGTTCCAGACCTCCAATGTCGGCCTCGGCCAGACAACAGCGGTCGGCATCGGCGGCGACCCGGTCAAGGGCACCGAATTCATCGACATGCTGGAGATGTTCCTCGCCGACGAGGAGACCGAGCAAATCATCATGATCGGCGAAATCGGTGGCTCTGCTGAAGAAGAAGCGGCGCAGTTCCTGAAGGACGAGGCTGCGAAGGGTCGCAAGAAACCGATGGTTGGGTTCATCGCGGGCCGAACGGCTCCCAAGGGGCGGACCATGGGTCACGCCGGCGCCATCGTCTCAGGCGGACAAGGCGATGCAGAGTCCAAGATCGCGGCGATGGAGAGTGCGGGCATCAAAGTGTCGCCCTCCCCTGCGCGTCTCGGCGCGACCATGGTAGAAGTTCTGAAAGGTTAGATCCGCGATAATGATGCGGGACGGCAAGACGAGGCCTTCAAAAGACCCCGCCCGGCTGCTCGCATCGGCAAAGGACGGTTACAAACATGGCTGACGACGGCGCTCCAATCGAGAAATCCCGCGGTTCACAGAATACCGCCATGCTCGACACGGCGTTTCTTTATGGCGGCAACGCGCTCTATCTGGAGCAAATGCAGGCCGCTTATGCGCGGGACCCGAACGCCGTACCCGAAAGCTGGCGGGAATTTTTTGAAGGTCTCGGCGATGGCGCAGCCGACGCTGTAAAGAATGCGGATGGCGCAAGCTGGGAGCGTGAAGACTGGCCAAAGGCCCGGAATGGGGAAGAGGTCGCTGTTTTTGACGGTAACTGGGGTCTCGTCGAACCGGTTGTTGAGAAGAAAATAAGGGACCGCGCACCGTCCGGAGCGAGCCCAGAAGACATCGCCCGGTCGACCAAGGATTCGCTGCGGGCGCTGATGATGATCAGGGCCTATCGTATCCGCGGCCACTTCGCTGCCGATCTTGATCCGCTGGGCCTGTCCGGCTTCGGCGACCAACCGGAGCTCGATCCAAAGTCATATGGGTTCGGTCCTGAAGACATGGGCCGGCCGATCTTCATCGATCACGTGCTTGGTCTGGAATACGCCACCGTCCCACAGATGCTGGAAATCCTGAAGCGCACGTATTGCTCGACGATGGGCATCGAGTTCATGCACATCACGGATCCAGATGAGAAAGCATGGCTCCAGCAACGCATCGAGGGACCCGACAAAGGCGTCGCCTTCACACCCGAAGGTAAGAAAGCCATCCTTGCAAAACTGATCGAAGCCGAAGTCTTCGAGCGCTTCCTCCACAAACGCTATCCCGGTACGAAGCGGTTTGGCCTCGATGGCGGCGAGGCAGCTGTTCCGGCGCTTGAGCAGATCATCAAGCGTGGCGGCGCGCTTGGCGTGCGCGAGATCGTGATCGGCATGGCCCACCGCGGCCGGCTGAACATGCTCGGTGCTGTGATGGGCAAGCCTTATGAAAAGCTGTTTCACGAGTTTCAGGGCGGTTCGACACAAGGCGCGGAGGACTTTGGCTCTGGCGACGTAAAATACCATTTGGGCGCATCATCGGATCGCGAATTCGATGGAAATGCAGTTCACCTGTCGATGAATGCGAACCCGTCTCACCTCGAGGCCGTCGATCCCGTTGTCCTTGGGAAGGCTCGCTCAAAACAGGCCCTTGATCATCGAGAGCGCGGCGAACTTGACCGCAGCCGCGTTTTGCCGCTCCTTCTCCACGGAGATGCAGCCTTTGCCGGTCAGGGCGTCGTATCGGAGTGTTTCGCGCTATCGGGGCTGAATGGCTATCGCACGGGCGGCACCATCCATTTCATTGTGAACAACCAGATCGGGTTCACGACGAGTCCTATGTATTCGCGCTCATCGCCCTATCCGTCTGACGTTGCGCTGATGGTCCAGGCTCCGATCTTCCACGTCAACGGCGATGATCCCGAGGCGGTGACCTACGCCGCAAAGATCGCGACCGAATACCGCCAGAAATTCGGTAAAGACGTTGTCATCGATATGTTCTGCTACCGACGGTTCGGCCATAATGAGGGCGACGAACCAATGTTCACCCAGCCCCTGATGTACAAAACAATCAAGGGCCACCGGTCTACACGCGAAATCTACGCAGATCGCCTTGTCGAGGAGGGCACGATCTCCAAGACGGATGTCGATGCCGAAATCAAGCGCTTCGAAGACTTCCTCGATGCCAAGTTCGACGAAGCCAAGACCCTCGAGCGCCAGAAGGCCGATTGGCTCGATGGGGAGTGGAAAGGCCTTGGACTGCCTGAGGACGATGAGCGCCGCGGCCGCACCGGCGTCGCAAAGAAGACGCTACAGTCGATTGGCAAGTCCATCACCACCATTCCCGACGGCGTAGCTGCCCACAGGACGCTTACTCGGGTCATTGACGCGCGCGGGAAGGCCATTTCCTCTGGTAAGGGGCTCGACTGGGCAACAGCGGAACATCTCGCCTTTGCCACGCTTCTGGACGAGGGCTTCCCGGTCCGCCTGTCTGGCCAGGATTGCGGCCGTGGCACTTTTTCCCAACGCCACAGCCACGTTGTCGACCAGAATGATGGGGCCCGTCACACGCCGCTGAACAATATCCGCGACGGCCAGGCCGAATACGAAGTCATCGACTCGCTATTGTCAGAAGAAGCGGTGCTTGGTTTCGAGTACGGGTATTCGCTTGCGGATCCGAACACGCTGACACTCTGGGAAGCTCAGTTCGGCGACTTCGCGAATGGCGCGCAGGTCTTCTTTGACCAGTTCATTTCGTCAGCTGAGCGCAAATGGCTGCGGATGTCGGGCCTCGTTTGCCTGCTGCCCCATGGTTATGAAGGTCAAGGGCCGGAACACTCTTCAGCCCGCCTTGAGCGCTTCCTGCAAATGGCTGCTGAAGACAATATGCAGGTCTGCAATCTGACAACGCCAGCGAACTATTTCCACGCCCTTCGCCGCCAGATTCACCGCGACTTCCGCAAACCGCTTATTATCATGACGCCGAAATCGCTTCTTCGGCACAAACTTGCGACATCGACCCTCGACGACCTGGCGACAAAGTCTTCTTTCCACCGCGTCCTATGGGATGACGCTGAAACGCCCGGCCGCGAAGGCGAAGTAAAGCTGGTCAAGGATGACAAAATCCGCCGCGTCGTCCTGTGCTCAGGCAAGGTCTATTATGATCTGTTTGAGGCGCGAGAAGAAGGCGGGCAGGACGACGTCTACCTGATGCGCGTCGAACAATTCTACCCCGTGCCGCGCAAGTCGCTGATGCAGGAGCTTAAACGCTTCCCGCAGGCCGAGCTTGTTTGGTGTCAGGAAGAACCGCGCAATATGGGCGGGTGGTCTTTCATGCGCGATGAGATCGAGTGGTGCGCCGGACATGCTGGCGTCAAGCAATCGCGTCCAAAATATGCCGGTCGCGCGCCCTCCGCGGCGACGGCGACGGGCCTGCTTTCGAAGCACAATGAGGAGCGTGACGCACTGCTGTCCGCAGCCCTTGGAGAGAAGCCCGTTGAAGACAGCGTCGTATCCGCCTGATGTGCGGTGCGCCCTACCCCGAACTGGACTGAAGCATGACCGATATTACCGTCCCCACCCTCGGCGAAAGCGTCACGGAAGCAACCGTAGGCCAATGGTTGAAGGCCTCAGGCGATGCCGTTTCGAAAGACGAGGTGCTCGTCGAACTGGAAACCGACAAAGTCTCCGTCGAAGTCTCTGCGCCGGAGGACGGGACGCTCTCCGAAATTGTGGCGCCAGAAGGTGAAACAGTGGAAATCGGCGCAGTCCTGGGGCGGATCGGGGAAGGAGCCGGCTCTGGCGCAGCGAAACCAGCCTCTAACGGGACAGCTGCCACTGCCCTGCCTGACCATGGCGGCCCGGGTGAAGACGGCAAGACGCCCGAGGCATCCGGCGGCGCGCTTAGCGATGTCACCGTGCCCGATATGGGTGAAAGCGTCGCGGAGGGTACGATCGGGTCCATCGTCAAGGCGATTGGAGATTCGATCAGCAAGGACGAAACGATCGCAGAAATCGAGACCGACAAGGTTGCACTCGAAGTGCCGGCCTCAACTGATGGCGTCATCGCTGAGTGGCTTGTTGCCGAAGGCGACAGCGTCACGCCCGGCACCATAATTGCCCGCATATCTTCAGGGAACGGCGCGGCAAAACCGGCGGCGGCTCCTGCATCCGCTGTAAAGGCAGAAACCAGCGCTCCAGCCCCGAAAACGACAGGAGATCGACCTGTGTCGCCCGCTGTGCGCCGCGTTGCTGCAGAGTCTGGAGTTGATCCACAGTCTATTCCTGGAACAGGCCGGGATGGCCGCAGCACCAAGGCCGATGCGCTGGCATATGTGAACAGCGCGCCAAACACCGCTAAGCCAACGCCAACACCAAGCGTGCCTCGAGACCTTGGGCCGCGCGAAGAGCGCGTACGTATGACACGCCTGCGCCAGACGATCGCAAGGCGCCTCAAGGAAGCCCAAGACACAGCCGCAATGCTCACCACGTTCAACGATGTGGATATGACAGCGGTGATGGCGCTTCGGTCGAAATATAAGGAAACCTTCGCCGAGAAACATGGCGTGAAACTCGGTTTCATGGGCTTCTTCGTAAAAGGTGTCGTCGCCGCCCTTCACGAGATTCCGGCTGTGAATGCCGAGATCGACGGCACGGACATCATCTATAAGAACTACTACAATATCAGCGTTGCAGTCGGCACCGATAAAGGCCTCGTTACGCCAGTTGTGCGCGATGCGGATGCTATGAATATTGCTGGTGTCGAGAAAGCGATTGGCGATCTTGGACGCAAGGCTCGCGATGGCAAGCTGACCATGGAAGACCTTCAAAGCGGCACCTTCACGATCTCCAATGGCGGTGTTTATGGCTCTCTCATGTCCACACCGATCTTGAACCCGCCGCAATCGGGCGTGCTCGGCATGCACCGGATCGAGAAACGTCCTGTCGTTATCGATGGAGAGATCAAGATCCGCCCGATGATGTATCTGGCCCTATCCTACGATCACCGCATTGTGGACGGAAAAGAAGCCGTGACGTTCCTTGTGCGCGTCAAGGAAGCACTGGAAGACCCGGAGCGTTTGCTGCTTGAGGTCTAGCACCATGAACATCGGTTTCGTCCTGTTCGAGACCCTCACGCAGCTCGACCTGACGGGGCCGCTTCAGGCCATGACGCATGTTCCTGGCGCGGCCGTACACCTTGTCGGTCAATCCGATGCGCCAGTGCAGACCGATACCGCACTCACCATACCGCCGACGACGACGTTCGATGCCTGCCCACAGCTTGACTTGATCTGCGTCCCCGGCGGTTTGGGTGTAGCAGCGGCCCTGTCCAATGTTCAGTTGATTGATTTTGTGAAATCGCAGGCCGAGCAGGCGCGCTACGTGACGTCTGTGTGCACAGGAGCCTTCATTCTCGGTGCTGCGGGTCTTCTAGACGGCAAGAAAGCAACCTGCCACTGGGGTTACACGCATTTGCTCAGCAGTTATGGCGCGGTCCACACTCCCGGCCGCGTGGTCCGTGATGGGAATGTATTCACTGGAGGGGGCGTAACGGCGGGGCTCGATTTCGCGATAACGATCGTCGCGGAGATCGCTGGCGAGGAAACAGCTAAAGCCATACAATTGGCGATCGAATACGATCCTGCGCCGCCGTTTGAGTGCGGACATCCGGATGTGGCTTCGGATGAGGTGAAGGCGCGCCTTGCGCCTTTGTATGCGCAGCGGGGAGCGGAAATGGCGGCCGCGATCGAGGCCTCCAAGGTCTGACCCGATGGCCTGTACGCTCTTGTTCAACAAGCCTTACGGCGTGCTTTCGCAATTCACTGACAAAGGTGTTGAGAATTCCCCGCGCCCGACTCTGTCTGACTTCATAGACGTCCCGGATGTATACCCTGCTGGCCGGCTTGATCGGGATTCTGAAGGGCTATTGGTGCTTACAGATGACGGCGCGCTTCAGCATCAGATCGCTCACCCCAAGCACAAACTCCCAAAGACTTACTTCGCTCAGGTTGAAGGTGAGCCCGACGAGATTGCTCTAAACGCACTGCGCACGGGCATCGAGCTGAAGGACGGGCGCACGGCCCCTGCAGACGCCAGGCGCATCGAAGCGCCAAACCCGCTTTGGCCACGCGACCCTCCCATTCGCGTGCGGCAGTCGATTCCTGATTGCTGGATCGCGCTGACAATAAGCGAGGGCAGAAACCGGCAGGTCCGACGAATGACGGCTGCTGTGGGTCACCCAACGCTCCGCCTGATCCGGTGGCAGATCGGTGA
>JBCBWQ010000152.1:0-6404 GCA_039817025.1 Pseudomonadota bacterium
TTAGCGACGCGCATCTCGAGATTGCCGCCAAGCTGGATGTCGGTTCCCCGGCCCGCCATGTTGGTGGCAACCGTCACGGCACCTGGCACGCCGGCATCGGCAACAATCTGCGCTTCCTGGGCGTGGTGGCGCGCATTAAGAACCTTATGCGGAATTTTCCGCGCCGTTAGCAGCGTCGACAAAAGCTCAGATTTCTCGATCGAGGCTGTACCAAGCAAGATCGGCTGGCCCTTCTCGCGCGCACCCGTAACTTCCTTGACGATCTCCTCATACTTCGCTTTGGCGCTGCGATAGACAACGTCATCGTCATCAATCCGCTGGATCGGTTTATTCGTTGGCAGGTCAATAACGTCGAGGCCGTAGATGTCAGCAAATTCGGACGCTTCCGTCAGCGCCGTCCCCGTCATACCGGCAAGCTTGTCGTACAGCCGGAAGTAATTCTGGAAGGTAATCGAAGCGAGCGTCTGGTTCTCAGGTTTGATATCGACCTTTTCCTTGGCCTCGATTGCCTGGTGCAGCCCTTCTGAGAGGCGGCGCCCATCCATCATGCGGCCTGTGAACTCGTCGATGAGCATGACCTGGTCGTCTTTCAGGATGTAGTCCTTATCGCGAACGAAAAGCTTGTGCGCCCGCAGGGCTTGGTTGGCGTGGTGGACAATCGAAATGTTCGATGGCTCCCAGAGCGATCCTTCGAGAATCCCGGCCTGGACCAGCATCTGCTCAACGCGTTCAGACCCGTCTTCGGTGAACACAACGGACTTTTGCTTCTCATCGAGCTCGAAGTCTTCATCACCGAGTTGCGGAATGACAGCGTCGACGGCGCGGTAGAGATCTGAACGGTCGTCGGTCGGACCGGATATGATCAGCGGCGTCCGCGCTTCATCGATCAGGATTGAGTCGACTTCATCAACAATCGCAAAGGCATGTCGACGCTGCACCATATCGGCAATCGCATACTTCATATTATCGCGCAGATAGTCGAAGCCATACTCGTTGTTGGTGCCGTAGGTGATATCCGAGTGATAGGCTGCGCGGCGCTCCTGGTCGCTGAGGCCCGGCAGGATCACGCCGGTCGACATGCCGAGGAAACCGTAAACCTGGCCCATCCACTCCGCATCGCGGCGCGCTAGGTAGTCGTTGACGGTGATAACATGCACGCCATCACCGGACAGAGCATTCAGGTAAACCGGCAGCGTGGCAACGAGCGTCTTGCCCTCGCCCGTGCGCATTTCTGCGATGCTGCCATCATTGAGCACCATGCCGCCCATGAGCTGCACGTCGAAGTGGCGCATGCCAAGGCTGCGTTTTGCGGCTTCGCGGACGACCGCGAACGCTTCTTCAAGCAAGCTGTCCAGCGTTGCCCCATTGGCAAGGCGGGCGCGGAACTCTTCGGTTTTGGCCTTGAGCGCATCGTCGGCCAAAGCTTCCATCATGGGCTCTAGCGCATTGATGCGATTGACCCGCGAACGTAGCGGTTTGAGCTTGCGATCGTTGGCGGAGCCGAAAATCTTGCGAGCGATGGTTTTCATAAACGAGGCGCCTGTTACGCTGGTCGAAGATCAAGCCATCGACTTCATACGATACTGTGGGACGAGACTTCGACGCCATCCGGACGCCGGACGACGTCGGTTTCCCACTCGACCAACGCCTTGTCGAGACTTAAGAACGCCCTATTGGGGTGTCAATCCGGCGGGATGCACCTGTGAGGAACCGATTGCATGCTGTGTCATTTCAGTCCCGCCCAAGCCATTGTCGGCTGCGCCTGCGCGGTCATCCTTTCAGCCTGCGATGCGCGGCAGCCAGAATCGAGCCCGGATCCGCTGCGTGTTGATGCGGCAACCGCTGCCTCGGTCAATGGCGTGCCAATCTTTCAGGATGATGTGGAGATCGAGGCTGCCGCCCAGGGCGCTGTTTCCCCGGGCGAACCGTTCGACCGCGACCATCCCGCCTATGATGACGTCTTGGACCAGCTCATCGACCAGAAGCTCCTCGCCCAGGAAGCCCTGCGCCGCGGCCTTTCGGACGATCCGGCGGCCCAGCGCCGCCTGCAAACCGCGCGCGAGCGGATCCTCGGCAACCTGCTCGTGGAAAACCTCGTTGCCAGCGACGTGAACGAGGCCCGAATCCTCGAAATGTATGAAGAGCAAGTCAGCTTGCAGCAGCTCGACGATGAAGTCCGCCTGAGCCGGATCATCACCGAGACCGAAGGGGCCGCCTTTGATGCCCTGAAGGCGCTCTCGGAAGGCGAAACGTTTGCGGCGGTGGCTCGAACAGCGTCAATCGACGCAACCACACGCCTTGAAGGCGGAGCCATGGGCTATCTTCGCCCGAATTCACTCGAGCCGCCCTATCCCCGCATCATCGCGGATACAGCTATCGGATCCGTGTCCGAACCATTCGAGACCACGTCTGGCTGGGCCATCATCCGCGTTGAGGATCGCCGCACCGAAGCGCCGCAAACGCTGGAGGAGATGCGCCCCGAAATCGTGACCTTCCTTACCTACTCCCAGATCAGTGAGATCCTGCGCAGTCTGCGCGCCGAGGCCCTTATCGACCGCCAGTCCGACACAGCGCCCGAAGGCGTGCCGGAGCGCGCCACCAGTCCGATGGACGCCGCCCGAGAGACCCCCGAGTGAACCTGACCCCCTCCCCCTTCGCGCCGGACCGGTTTCCGCAGCTCCCGGTCGTTTCCGGTGTCCGCGCGTCCACAGGTTCCCGGGGCTTTTACGCAAGGTCGGGACATTCCAGGGATGATGTCTTCCTGTTTGCCTTTGACGACGGCACATCGTGCGCCGGGGTCTTTACTCAGTCCGGAACCGCATCGGCAGACGTCGACTGGTGCCGACAGGCCCTTGCTGCAGGCGGCGGCACAGCCCGCGCACTGGTCGCCAATTCCGGCAATTCGAACGCATTCACCGGCACGTTTGGCGCTCAGAAGAATGCGGCGACCGTTACCGCCATGACAAAAAGCCTTGGCGTGCCGGAGCATGCCTGCTTCCTCGCCGCCACCGGCGTTATCGGCGAGCCGCTTGCCGATCCCAACTATGTTGGCGAGATCATTCCTGCGCTCGCCGACACGCTCGCCGCGCCGGATTGGGAAGCCTGCGCGCGCGCTTTCATGACAACGGACACCTTCCCAAAAGGGGCCGGCCAGAGCATTGACCTTGCGGGCGTCCCGGTCGCCTTCGCAGGGATCGCCAAGGGCTCCGGCATGATCGCGCCGAACATGGCGACCATGCTGGCTTATATCTTCACAGACGCCGCGATCACACCCGCCCTGCTTGATGCACTCATCCGGGACATTACGGGCCGAACGTTTAACAGCGTGACCGTCGACGGTGACACATCGACGTCCGACACGTTCATGGTCTTTGCCACGGGCAAATCTGGCATGACTCCAATCACTTCGGATGACGATCCAAGGCTGGCCGTCTTTGCAGAGGCCCTGGAAACGGTCGCGATGCGTCTCGCCCTGCAATTGGTGGAAGACGGAGAAGGTGCCAGCAAGATCATCACGATTGGGGTGACGGGTGCATCAACAGACGCTTCAGCAAAGCGCGTCGCCTGCGCCGTCGCCAATTCCCCGCTGGTGAAAACAGCACTCGCCGCCAGCGACGCAAATTGGGGCCGAATTGTCATGGCCGTCGGCAAAGCCATGGAGCCGATCGATAAGGACGCCATGACCATCCATTTCGGAGACCACCTCGTCGCAGAAGGCGGTGCACGCGCACTAGGTTATAATGAAAGCACCGCCAGCGCTATTTGCGCAAAAGACCGCCTGAGCATCGCCATCGATCTCGCGGTCGGCACCGGCATGTCGCGCGTTGTCACCTGCGACCTGACGCACGCCTATATCGATATCAACGGGGCCTACCGCACATGAAATCGGTCCTGGTCTCAGCCGCCGCGCTCACCGACGAAACAGGCCGTATCCTTCTGGCGCAGCGCCCGGAAGGAAAGTCCATGGCGGGCCTGTGGGAATTTCCTGGTGGCAAGGTCGAACCGGGAGAAAGCCCGGAAGCTGCACTCGTCAGAGAACTGAACGAGGAACTCGGACTTATGGTTAGCCAATCCGAGCTCGATCCGTTCAATTTCGTCAGCTTCGCTTACCCGGAGTTTCACCTCTTGATGCTTTTATACAGGTGTAAGACGTGGACAGGCGCACCACAATCTCTCGAAGGCCAGGCTTTTGAATGGGTGCCGCCCGCCCGTTTGCACACTTATCCGGCTCCGCCGGCGGACATTCCCTTGTTCGCAGCGTTGGCCGCAGACGAGGACGAAAACGGCCATGACCAAGGCTCGAAAGACCCTTAAGGACCTGATCGGCAACACATCCGGTGCCGAAGCCGTCGAGTATGCCATGATCCTCGGTCTGATGGCCGTGGCCTTGCTTTCGGCGCTCAAGGCACCCGAGGCACAGGCCGAAGACGGGCCCGAGCTCCAAATCGAAACGACCATCAGCGCTTAGGGCTTGGCGCGCCGCGGTATGGCCTGAGCGAGGCTCACCTTCCCGCTGCCAGGCTTGAGCGGCTTGGGTTGGTTTGCCGCTGGCGCCCAACCTGACACCCATACAATTTGAAATGTCGCCCGGATGCGCCCATCCGGATCGGCAAATCGCTTCTGGTAGAGCTCACCCGCCCGCATCAGAATGCGCCGGGACAGTCCTTGCTCGGCCGGCGTGGCATAAGCCGCCCGTTCGCCCATCCCTTTTAAATCGTCCAACAGCTTAAACATGTGGGGGTATCGAACCGTGATGGGCTCAATATCTGCGACGGGCAGAGCAAGGCCGGCCCGTTGCAACAGGCCCGCCATGTCCTGCAGTCCCGGCAAAGGCGACACACGCGCCCCTGCCCCTCCGGTCAGCTCCACTTCTGCCTCAAGCAGGACTTGTCGCAACTCCGACAACGTTCCCGCCCCGAAGAGCGCCGCCAGAAACAAGCCGTCCGGCTTCAAGACCCGGCGCACCTGGGCGAGCAGCCCGGGTAAATCGTTCGTCCAGTGCAGGCTGAGCGTTGAGACGATGAGATCAAGCGACTCCTCTTTCGCCGGCACCGTCTCCAACGGTACGGCAAACGCAGACAATCCGGCCCTTTCCGCGCGCGCTGCAAACACGGGCGACGGGTCTGCAGCCAGCACATGCTCGACCTGTCCGCCCTCAAGGATCGCCGCGCCGGTCTCGCCGGTGTGGCACCCGAGGTCCATCGCCAGGGGGAACCGCCGGGAAACATCGCCCAACCGCTCTGCCAGCGCGCTCGACACGCGTGTCTTGAGGAAGGCATACTCCTCGAAACGTGTTGCGGCCTGGTCGCGATTGCGGCGCAGGCGCCGGGCATCAAAAAGGATCGGGGGTAAAGCAGTCGACATGGCTTTCAGTATGAACCGCGCCGGCGCCCAGGCAATGCGGTCTGGTGCCCGGCTGGCAGATTGGATCTGGCCTTCACGCTCCATCATCTCCGGCCAGACAGGGCTCGGGGATGGCCCAGTCCCTCCGGCGGACTGGGCAAGTCTGTCGTTCATCGATGCACCGCTGTGCACAAGGTGCGGCAGACCAATGGAGTATGACCTGGGCGAAGCCGCCCCATGCGGTGCCTGCGCAGCGAAGCCGCCTCCATGGGCACGAGGCCGCGCCGCATTGGTTTACGACGACACCTCCCGGCGGCCAATTCTGGAGCTGAAGCGCGCTGGGCGCCGCGAAGGGCTCGGCGCCATGGCTGCATGGATGGCTCGCGCTGGCGCGCCCTTGCTATCCGAAGCCGATCTCATCGTTCCTGTTCCCTTGCATTACACGCGGCTTGTCTCGCGCGGACACAACCAGTCGGGTTGGCTTGCCGCTGCCGTGTCTCGCGTGAGCGGGGTGCCCGCCTGTCAGGACGCCCTGCGCCGCAGGAAGCGCACGCCTTCGCAGGCCGGCCTCAATGCTCGGGCGCGGCAGCGCAATGTCGCCGGCGCCTTTGACGTTCGCCCCTCTCGCCTGGCCCGCATCAAAGGTCGCAGGATCGTTCTGGTGGATGACGTGCTGACCACCGGAGCAACGCTGAAAGCGTGTGCGCGCGCGCTGGACAAAGCGGGGGCGCTTAACGTGGACGTGCTGGTGCTGGCCCGCGTTGTGCGCGAGACCGACGTCACCATATAGCGCCTGTACAAGTCAGGAGCCGAGTATGGCCAAAGTCACAATCTATACCCGCGCGATGTGCCCGTTTTGCAGCCGCGCGGTCAGCTTGTTGAAGTCCAAGGGCGTGGATTTCACGGAAATCGACGCCGGTATGGACCCTGAAAAGCGCGCCGAAATGATCGCGCGGTCCAATGGCGGGCGGACCTATCCTCAGATTTTCGTCGGTGAGGACCATATTGGCGGCTGCGACGACATGATGGCGCTCGATCGCAAAGGGGCGCTCGACGCCCTC
>JBCBWQ010000153.1:0-6254 GCA_039817025.1 Pseudomonadota bacterium
CCCATTTCGTCCGGCGCTATCGCCAGCGGCGTCATAAGCCCCGATGGAAGCCGCAGGACGGTTCAGCATCTTGAGGGCGGCATCATCGCAGAACTGGTCGTCGGCGAGGGTGACGAGGTCGTGGTCGGTGATCCTCTACTCATCCTCGAGAAAACGCAGGCGCAGGTTGGCGACGATGTTTTGGCGGAGCGCCAGCGCACACTCCAGGTTACCGTTGCCCGCTTGCAAGCCGAGCAGTCTGGGCGGCGAAACATTTCATTCCCGCCCGCCATTGAGGCGGCGTCCGAACCGGAGATAGTGGAGCTTCGAAATGCGCAAACGGCCCTGTTCAATAGTCGTCGCAGTGCACGTGTCGCCAGCCGGGAGGCTTTGTCTAAACAGATATCGCAGCTCGACGCGGAGATTGAAGGCATTGAGGCGCTGATCGCGACGCAAGCCGACCAGATTCAAATCACGTCTGCTGAAATCCGGTCCGTGCAGGAACTCTTTGACGATGGTCTTGCGTCAGAGTCCCGATTGCTCGATCTGCGCCGACGTCTGTCGCAAACGCAGGGCGCGCGCGCGGAGAACGTTTCTCGCATCGCCCGGGCACGCCAGTCCATCAATGAAATCGAGCTTGAAATCGTCAACCAGCGTGCTGCTTTCCAAGCCGATGTCGCCAAGGATCTCGACGCCGCGCGGTCCGAACTGGCCAATGTCACCACTGAAAAATCCGCTGCCAGTGACCGCCTCAGCCGAACGCTCGTCTCCGCGCCCATCGACGGCCGGATTGCAGAGCTGCGTTACAAGACGGTGGGCGGCGTTATCCGTCCGGGTGATCCCATTCTGGATATTGTGCCGTCAAACGAAGACCTTTTGATCGAAGCGCGTGTCTCTCCGATCGACATCGACTCCATGACCGTCGGCCTAGATGCCTCGGTTCAGTTGTCGGCCTTCACCTCGCGCAACTTGCCGCGCATCGATGGTCGAGTGCTTGCCGTATCCCCGGACACGTTGGTCGATGACATCACAGGAGAGCGATATTTTCAGGTCGATGTCGAGGTAGACGGCGACCAGCTTGCCGAACTGTCACGCACACTGGACACTGCGCTAACGTTATCCCCGGGCATGCCGGCTGAAGTGCTTATCGTCACCGGTGAGCGGACGCTTTTTGAATATCTCTGGGCTCCGCTCGGGTCGTCCGTGCAGCAAGCCTTCAGGGAACAGTAACTCGACGCGCAGAAGGCGCGAAAGGGAGGGTAGAGTGAAATTTGAAGTGAAGGGCGGGTTGATTGCCGCCATCGCGTTGTCAGTGCTGGAGTCAGCGTCGGCGCAAAGCCTGATCGAGACCATTGATACAGCCATCGCTAACAATCCGGAGATCGCCGCAAGCCGGGCTGATCTGGCAGCTACGGGCGAAACCGTGGTTCAGGCGCGCGCACAGAACCGGCCGCAGATAACGGGGTCAGCGTCTTACCAACGACAGGACCTGAGCCGGACGTCTCAATTCGACTCGATCACCGGGGTGAACGAGACAGTCGACCTTGACCTCGACACCATCGACGCGAGCGTCGAAGCTTCACAGAATATCTTCCAAGGGTTCTCTGTCCGAAATCAGGTCCGCTCCGCCACGTTCGAAGTGGATGCCGCTAATGCAAGCCTCGACGGCGTCGTGCAGGACGTGGTGCTGCAGGCTGTCGGTGCCCATGCTGATGTTTATCGCGACACCGAAATCGTGCGCTTGCGAGGCAACAGTGCGCGCGCGCTTGAGCAACAAGTCGAGGGCGCAAATCGCCGCCGTGAACTTAATGACGCCACCCGTACAGATGTGTCGCAAGCCGAAGCCCGACTTGCCGTCGCCAATGCGGATATCGCCGCTGCTCGGGCCGACCTTATGGCCAGCCGCGCGCGCTACGAAAGCATTGTCGGCGCACCGGCCGAAACGCCTGGCGCGTATCTCCCAGTAGGATCGGTTCCCGCATCGCTGTCCGACGCAATTGCGGTCGCGCAGGAAAACGCTCCGGCCTTGGTCGCAGCCCGAGCGCGCTCGCGTGCCTCTGAAGCCGCTGTGGACGTCGCCCGCGGTGCGCTCTCGCCGTCCTTGTCCGCCTTTGCCCGGGCCGGATATGGCGAAGACCAGACCTTTGTTGGTGACAGCCGTGACGAGCTGATCGTCGGCGTGCGGGCGAGCGTTCCGTTCTACACCGGAGGCGCAACAGGAAGCCGGGCTCGCCAGGCCAGCCATATTGCCTCGCGCGACAAGTTTCTCATCACGCAGGCAGAACGGGCCGTCAGGGCAGACGTCGTCGCCCAATGGGAGCGCTATGACGCCAGTCGGCAGGTTATTGACTCGCTTATTGCTTCGGTTGACGCCAGCCGCAGCGCTTTTGAAAGCATTAAGCGCGAAGCCCAGGCCGGCGCGCGAACGCTCACGGACGTCCTCGACACCGAACGCGACCTCATCGGAGCGCAGGTCCGCCTCGTGCAGGCCCAGCGTGATGCGTATGTCGCGCAGTGGGCACTGCTTGCAACAATTGGCAGGGCCGATGGGTCAGCGCTGTTCGCGGCACCTGCCACCCTTCCGGCGCAATAGGTCTCAGGCGCTGGACATTCCGGGGCGGCGATCTCTATCTGAGTGACAACCAGATATAGGGCCGCCTTGATATGCCATTTGATCCCCAAACGGCGGAAGACTTGAAACGTGCCTTGCGGCGCCTCGCCAAAGCGGTGGTGGTCATTTCGCTGGAGGATGACGGCCAACGCTTTGCAATGGCGGCAACGGCCGTCAGTGAAGTCAGTCTCGATCCCCCCTCCATGCTGGCTTGCGTGCATTCGGAAGCATCGATTGCACCGTCATTGGAGCGCAGGCGGCCATTTTGTCTGAACATTCTCGATGCGAGCCAGGAAGACATCTCGCGACGCTGCTCGGCGGCTCCACAAGGCGCGCCTCGTTTCGAGATTGGCGATTGGCAGGCCGGCGAACAGGATGTTCCTTATCTCGCCGACGCCCAAGCCAATATCTTTTGCAACAACGACATGAGCGTACGATACGGCACCCATGATATCATCATAGGCCAGGTTACCCATGCGTTGGCCCGCGGGACGGTCGATCCGCTCCTGTATGCCGATGGCCGCTACGGCAGGTTCATCGATTAGACCGGCTTGGAAAGGGGGCAGGGACAGTGACGGACACCCAAGTAGCCTGCGTAGCACCCACCGGATGTGTTCTTGGCGAAGGCCCGCTGTGGAGTCCCAGCGAGGGCGTTCTTTGGTGGATCGATATCAAACGCGCCAAGCTTCACCGCTACAATCCCAAAACAGGCAATACGCGGCGCATGGACTTGCCAATCCGGGCCAGCGTTCTCGCCCTGTGCAACGGAGACTTGCTACTGGCCGGGGACCGCGAAGTCGGTCTCTATGACCCTGAAACTGAAGCATACGAACGCAAGGTCGCTCTGTCAGCCGAAGGCCCGGGCATCCGCACCAATGATGGCGGTCTTGCGCCTGACGGAGCCTTCTGGGTTGGTGTTATGCATGATGCGGAAAAGCACGTTGCCGGACGCTTCTACCGGATCGGTCCGGATTTTTCGGTCTCCCTCGTCAATGCGCCGCGCGTCATGGTTACCAACCTCGCCCAGTTCTCGAGCGACGGCCGCACGTTTTACACCAGCGACAGCGTTGAGCAGGAAATTCTCGCCTACGATCACGATCCTGAAACCGGACGGCTATCGGATCGGCGCGTGTTTGCCACAACCACCGCACTTGGCGGATATCCGGACGGCGGCGCGATGGATGCCGAAGGGGCACTTTGGGTCTGCTTGTGGGACGCCGGACGCCTGGTGCGGTATCGCCCGGATGGACGCATCGACCGCCAAGTTGGGCTACCGGTGAGTCGGCCCACGAGCTGTACCTTTGGCGGGCCGGACCTCACAACCCTTTACATTACGTCGGCCCGGATCGGTATCAACGGGGAAGCGCTGATGGCACAATCTATGGCTGGCGGGCTGTTTGCGCTGGAGGTCGAGGTGCCCGGGCGCCGTCAGCGCAGCTTCGGCGTGTCATAATCTGTTCGCAGGGCCTTGCTTTAGTGAGCGCCGGTGTGCACATAGTCTCGGAGTCCCCGACACAACCAAACGAGGATCAGGCGGTCTCAGACCGCTCACCCGTATTGATAGAGACCCGCCATGGCTGCGAAAGAGAAGAGCAAAAGCGTCGGCCCACTGACCTTCATTCGTCAGGTCCGTGCTGAGGGCAACAAGGTGACCTGGACCTCACGCCAGGAGACGATCAGCGCAACCATCATGGTTGTTGTCATGTCGATCATTGTCGCCCTGTTCCTATTCGCCACCGATCAGGTGATCGGGGCGCTCGTTCGCATGATTACAGGTCTCGGCTAAGACAGTCTAAGGAGCGCCCCGCCCATGGCAGAGGCCAAATGGTATATCGTCCACGCCTATTCGAACTTTGAGAAAAAGGTTGCGGCTTCGATCCGCGAGCAGGCCGAACTCAAGGGCCTCGAAGACTTCATCGAGGAAATCGAAGTGCCCACCGAAGAAGTGGTCGAGGTGGCGCGCGGCAAGAAGCGAACGGTGGAAAAGCGTTTCTTCCCAGGATACGTTCTGATGAAAACCCGGCTTACCGATGAGGTCTACCACCTCGTGAAGGATACGCCGAAAGTATCAGGGTTTCTTGGTGCAGACGGGGGCAAGCGCCCGCTTCCGGTCCCGCAACGCGAAGTTGATCGTATCCTCGGTACTCCGGAAGAAGCCGTTGATCGTCCGCGGCCAACCATCATGTTTGAGATTGGTGAGCAGGTGCGCGTGAATGACGGCCCATTCCAGGGCTTCGAAGGTGGTGTCGAAGAGATTGACGAGGAAAATGCACGCCTGAAGGTTACGGTCTCGATCTTTGGTCGTGCCACGCCGGTCGACCTGGAATTCACCCAGGTCGACAAGACTTAAGGCTCAAGCCTTCGCGGCTGCCGGAACTTCTGTAAACCGACCGCCCGAGGCCGCGAGCGCTTTCAGCGTCTTGGCTGGCAGGAAACGCTCATCTTCTGCGCCAAGCTGCTCCATAGTGTTGAGCACAGCGCTCGCACCGATCATGTCGCCATAGAGCATTGGCCCCCCTTTATCGGCGGGCCAGCCATAGCCATTCAGCCAGACGATATCGATGTCCGAAGCACGCTGCGCCTTGCCTTCTTCGAGAATTTTCAGCGACTCATTGATCATCGGATGAATGCATTGCGCGATGATCGCGTCCTTCGATGGCGCTGAGCCTGCTTCAATCCCTGTCACGTCTTTAATGATCTCGGCAGCGACGTCTGAGGGTAAGGGCTTGCGGTCGTCGCCATAGTCATAATAGCCGGCCCCGGTTTTCTGGCCTCGCCGACCCGCTTCGCAGAGCTTGTCTCGGATCGGATTGGCCGTCGTAGCGCCGGGTTTCCAGCCTATATCGAGACCGGCAAGGTCTGACATCTGGTATGGCCCCATGCGGAAGCCAAAGGCATTGAGCGCGGAATCGACGTCCCAAGGCATCGCGCCTTGATAGACAAGCTTTTGCGCCTGGGCTTGCCGCGCAAACAGAATGCGATTGCCGACAAAGCCCGGGCACACCCCGACCAAAACGGCGACCTTGTTGATGGTTTTTGCTAGGTCCATGCAGGTTGCAATCACGTCATCAGCGGTTCGATCCGCCCGCACGATTTCCAGAAGTTTCATGACGTTCGCAGGCGAAAAGAAGTGCAAGCCAATAACGTCTTCTGGACGCGATGTGCTGGCGGCAATTTCATCTATGTCGAGCGCTGATGTGTTCGTGGCCAGGATCGCTCCCGGCTTCATAATCCGGTCGAGGTCGCCAAATATGTTCTTCTTGAGGTCCATGTCCTCGAATACAGCCTCAATAACGAGGTCACAGTCCGCGAGCGCCGTCATGTCCAGCGCGCCGAGGAGGCGGCCCATGCGAGCGTCGATTTCGTCCTGTGGAAAACGACCCTTGTCGGCGCTGCGCTGGTAGTTTTTGCGAACAACGCCCAAGCCGCGATCCAGCGCTTCCTGCTTGGTCTCGACAATGGTCACCGGAATACCGGCAGTTGCGAAGTTCATCGAGATGCCGCCGCCCATGGTACCCGCGCCGATCACGCCGACCCGCTCAATCGTTCGGCGTGGTGTTGCGTTTGGTACATCAGGTACGGTCCAAGCCTGCCGGCCCGCTTCTGCAATGTAATCGGAAACCTCTTGGGGCGTGAAGGTGATGGGCATGTCTATCCTCTATTC
>JBCBWQ010000154.1:0-6188 GCA_039817025.1 Pseudomonadota bacterium
GGACATCCTCAACAAGCTCGGCAAGAATGAACTGCTCCGTAAAACCTTTGCCACCAATCGTGATCGTACGACCGGCAAGGGGTTGGACGGGACCAGCCAGATCGAGGTCAACGCGTGGCCCTGCTTCACGCGTTGCGACCGCACTCATCGCAGGCGCAACGATCAGGAGAAGCCCGGCGATCCCGGCGACAACCCGGGCTCGATCACCTGTTTCCGCTGCTCGCTCGAACAAGCGGATCACCTGATCGAGCGCGAGTGCCAAGGCTGCTGAAATGATGCATCCGAACAGCACAGCACCCCAGTCCCGGGTCTGCAGGCCTTGGAAGATGTAATTGCCAAGGCTTTCTGCGCCCACGGGCGTCGATAGCGTCGCTGCACCGACAACCCAGACCGTTGCCGTGCGCAAGCCCGCGACGATAACCGGCGCAGCCAGTGGCAGATCCACAGAGCGCAGACGCTGCAGCTCAGTCATGCCGACGCCAAACGCAGCCTCACGCACATTCGCGTCAACGCCGCGGAGGCCAGTGATCGTGTTCCGCAAGATCGGCAGGATCGAATAAAGCGCCAGCGCTGCATAAGCGGGCCAAAAGCCGATCCGCCCGCCCAGAAGCGGAACCATCAGGGCAAGCAAGGCAAGGCCGGGAATGGTCTGGATAATGCTGGCAAAGGTCAGAACAGGCCCCGCAAAGCGCTCAGAGCGGGCCGCGAAAATGCCGGCCGGGACAGAAACGGCGAGCCCCGTAAGCAAAGCTGCGAAGGACAAGACGAGGTGCCCGGTGTAGTGGCCCGGAAAGACCGTCCACTGTTCGGAAAAATCCATTATCCCGCCCCCAATGCGTCTGCCACGCGTGCGGCGGTGCGGCGGGGGGCATCAATCAGCGCTTCAACCGCCGGGTCTGAAGGCGAACGCACGAGTTCGTCCGCGGTGCCGATCTGAACGATCTTGCCGGCATCCATCACGGCGATACGGTCGGCAAAGGCCAGCGCCTCGGCAAAATCGTGGGTGACGATGACGGCGGCAAATCCGATTTCGCTCCGCAGCCGCGAGACATCGGTAATGAGGCTTTCCTTGGTCAGAGCGTCGACGGCGCTGAAAGGCTCATCCATCAGGACAAGATCCGGCTCGGCTGCGAGCGCCCGGGCAAGGCCAACGCGCTGTCGTTGGCCACCAGATAATTCTGCGGGCTTCCGCTCGGCATAGTCAGCCGCAGGCAAGCCGATCATGTCCATCAATCGTCCGACCTGTGCCTGCGTGCGCCCTTCATCCCACTCAAGGAGCGCGCATGTCGCGGCGATGTTTCGGGCCACGCTCCAATGGGGAAACAGACCTGCGCTTTGCACGACGTAGCCGATGCGCCTGCGCCACTCATGGGCGTCGACTGCGTGGGCTCCATCGCCAGCGAGGCGCACCTCCCCGGTATCGGGCTCGATCAGCCGGTTCAGAAGCTTCAGCGTCGTCGTCTTGCCACAGCCAGACGCACCGATGAGCGCGAGCGTTTCCCCGCGATCAAGCTCAAAGGAAACGCCATCGACAGCGACCACATCACCGTAGCGTTTCGATAGCGATTGCGCAGTGAGCAGCATCGCGTTGCGGATCAGACGCCTTTGATGTCTTCTTCGAGCACCGACATCTGGACTTGATAGGACGTCTCACCCTCGTCCACATCCTTGTACACCACGGCAAGAAACTCAGCGCCGAGATACACTTCGACGCTGTCATCGGTCTTTTCGCGCGCGACAAGGCGCAGGCCCGGGTTCAGTTTCTCTTTGAGGTACGCTTCAAGGCGCAGCGTTTCTTCGCGCTCCATGGGATTTCTCCATCTCCAGCTTTTGCGCGCACCCTAGGCCGTTCGAGCGCTGGCGCAACCGCAAGCGCGCTCAGGTGCGACCGTAATAGTCAGTTGCACCGCCAGGACCGGGCGCTGTTGGCGTCCGAGGCTTGGGCTCGGTTGAGCCAGTAAACAGTCGCCCGCCGATCCAGGCAACAGTCTCCACGATGGCGCGCGCAATGATGGTCATGACGATGCCGAACATGGTATTTTCGTTGACGAGCGTGCGGTAGAGCACTTTTGCCTGATCATTGAGCGGTGGGTCTCGGGTCAGCGCATCGAGTGTTTCAATGAAGTCCTGCAAGCCGGTTATCGCCCATGGCATCACGGCGAAGGACAGCATCATCAACAAGATGACGGTTATGAATGTGGCGACGAGTTTGGCCGATGCACGGCTGAACATGCCAAGAAAGGTCATCATGGCGGGTGTCCTCCCCATTGAACCCCACCATTAAGACTCCACAGGCCACATCCGCCAAGCATGGATTACATGACGCCTTTGCAACACGCGGTCCGGTCAACTGTTCCGCGCAAGCGCGTCGTCAATCAACTGCGCCGTCTCGCTCACGCCATACAGCGCAATGAATGAGCCAAAGCGCGGCCCTTGCGATTGTCCGAGCAAGACTTCGTAAAGAGCCTGGAACCAGCCGCGAAGGTTTTCGAAAGCATGGTCCTTGCCGACGGAGAAAACGAGCGTTTGCAGGTCTTCAGCGACTGGCTCTGCGTTAAAGGCTTTCAAACGCCCGGCGAGATCGTCCATCGCCGCACGCTCCTTCTCGTCGGGCGCGCGGTAGACCTTCGCGGGTTTCACGAAGTCTTCGTAGTAGCGCAGCGCATAGCCTGCGAGTTGGTCGAGCAAGGGATGGGTCTCGGGCGACGCATCGGGCGCATAGCGCGAGATGAACCCCCAAAGCGTCTCCTTGTCCTCAGCATTTGCTGCGGAGACGAGGTTCAACAAAAGCGCGTAAGAAACCGGCGTGGTTTGCGCCGGCGGCTGGCCGCCATGGATATGCCAAACGGGGTTTTCGACCTGGCGGGCAGGCTCCTCACCAGGAAACTTCTCAAGGAAGGTGAGGTATTCGTCGACGGCTTTCGGGATCACGTCGAAGTAAAGTTTCTTGGCCGCGCGCGGCTTCTGGAACTGGAACAGTGACAGCGATTCAGGCGGTGCATAGGCCAACCACTCATCAACTGAAATGCCATTACCCTTGGACTTGGAGATCTTCTCGCCCTTGTCATCAAGGAACAGCTCATAGACGTACTGGACCGGCGGCTCCGCACCGATGATGCGGCAGATCTTGGAATAAATCGACGCATTGTCCTGATGGTCCTTACCGAACATCTCAAAGTCGACACCAAGCGCGGCCCAGCGCATGCCGAAGTCTGGCTTCCATTGGAGTTTCGTCCGTCCGCCGGTTACCGGAATGGTCACGTCCGAGCCGTCTTCATCCTCAAAGGTTATCGTACCAGACGCTGCGTCAGTTGCTTTCATGGGCACATAGAGCACACGACCTGTAGACGGCGAGATGGGCAGGAAAGGCGAGTAGGTCGCGCGGCGTTCTTCGCCAAGCGTTGGCAGCATCACAGCCATGATCTCGTCGAACTTCTCCAGCGCCGTCATCAAGGCGGCGTCGTAGCGGCCTGTCTTATAAAGCTCAGTGGCGGAGAAGAATTCGTACTGGAAGCCGAAGCCATCGAGGAAGGCCCGCAAGCGGGCATTCATGTGCGCACCGTAGCTCTCATGGGTGCCGAAGGGATCGGGCACATCCGTGAGCGGTTTTTGCAGATAGGGCTCGAGCTTTTCTGGGTCCGGCACAGTTGGCGGAACTTTCCGCATGCCGTCCATGTCATCGGACACGCAGATGAGGCGCGTTGCGTACTTTCCTGCAGACAGCGTTTCGAATGCTGTCCGGACCATGATCGTGCGCACGACTTCGCCGAACGTGCCGATGTGCGGCAGGCCGGACGGACCATACCCCGTTTCAAACACAACGGGTCCCTGATGGGGTTTGCCGCGCTTCTCCATGATGTCGAGGCGCTTCGCGATGGCACGCGCCTGCTCGAAAGGCCAGGCCTTGGCGGATTGGGCAAGGGTTGCAGTGTCAATCATTGTGTCGGCTTTACGAATTGGTCTGGCCGCGACCTAGCACCCGAGCGAAAGGCGTCCAAGCGCAGACACTCATGACGCCAGTTTTCTGGGCACGCACATGCCTATTGCTGTTGACACTCATTCTCAATTAGTTGCAAATGGTTCTCATGATCATTTGCGTTTGTCGCCGATTGAATGACGCCAAGGTGAGCGAAGCCATCGCCGCTGGGGCACGTTCGCCCGAAAGCGTACAGGCTCACCATGGCTGCGCCTTCAATTGCGGCAAGTGTCGGGTCGCTATCGGTGAGATGATCGCCGAACATTCAGATAAGTCCGACCCTGCACCCGCACTTATGGCTGCCGAATAAGTCGCTTTGCGAACGCGTCTGCAACACATTCTCACAAGTCCTTGAAATATATGGGGTTACACTGTGTTTTCGCTTGCATCGCTGACGGTGAGCTTTAGCTGTTGCAGCAATAGATTCTGCGAAGGAGCGGGCCATGAAAGGCGACGCAAAGGTCATTGAATTCCTAAACCTCGCGCTCAAGAACGAGCTGACAGCCATCAACCAATATTTCCTGCACTCACGCATGCTGCACGATTGGGGTGTCTCGATCCTCGGCGATTATGAGTACAAGGAATCGATCGAAGAAATGGAGCACGCAGACTGGCTCATCCAGCGCGTCCTGTTCCTTGGCGGACTGCCCAACCTCCAGGATCTGGGCAAGCTGCGCATTGGCGAGAGCGTGAAGGAAGTCCTCGAGTGCGACCTTGCACTGGAGAATGATGCAATCCCGCTGTTACGCGATGCCATGGAGCACTGCGAATCTGTTCGCGATTATGTGAGCCGGGACCTGTTCGGGAAGATCCTCACCAACGAAGAAGAGCACCTCGACTATCTGGAAACCCAGTTCGACCTGATCGACCGGATGGGCATGGAAAACTATATCCAGCTGCAATCTGCACCGAATGCTGGACCGCCCGAAAGCTAGGGCCGCGCGCTCAAGGCCGACAGCAAGCCTGTATTGAAATCGCGAACCGACGCATCGACGAGCATCTGCACGGCCTCGGTCATGTCTGCCGACGCTCGGGCGTCTTCAAACTCCGAGGCACTGATGTAGCCCGCCCTGTGCAAGGCTTCTGCGGAGCGGCCCGTCAGGACGAAGGCTGGCTGCCAGGCGAGCCCGGCTGATTTCGCGAGTTCATTCGTACAGTTTGATATAAGCGTGTTGTAGAAACGAGGCCTGCGTTCGATCTCAGCCGTGCGTTCGACCAGGCCCTCAAGATAAGCGCGCGCCTGCGCTCGGCTCAGGTCCAGCGGATAAATGTACAGCTGGTGGTCCAGCATCACTGCGCGCCGCGTCAACAGGTCTCGTGGCTCTGCCCAGACATAGATCAGCTCATAGCGGCGAAAGGCTCCGGCAACGGGATTGTACGTTTCATGGATTTGCTTTCGGGCCTCGATCGTCAGCCCGATCAAGTCGCCATCATCGAATTCGAACAGGACCAGCGTGTGCGCCATCATCGGAATACCGGGATGAGGCTCAACCACGAACCAGACTTGTTTCAGGGCTGAGAGATCGATCGACACGCCCTCACTCACCCACGCTGTCTGAAGCGCTTGCTGGATTGAATACGTCCAGTCCCGAATAGGGGTGATACGGACGATATCGCCTGACTGGTCGACTTGCGGAACCTTGCCAAGATGTGGCTGCCAGTGCCGGTCATGTGATGCCGCCTTGGTGTAGACGATCAGCAAGAACAGCCCGGCCGCAAGACCGGCCGCAAGGAGGATAGGCTTCACCCACATGGCTCAGATCGAAGCCGGTTCGAACGACGCTGCTTGTGCCATGGCCCACTCGGTTTTCAGGCTCGTTGCGCCAGGGTCATCCAGAAGTGCGCCGGGCTCCAGAAGGTCATAGGCCAGGTGCGCGGGCTTTGCGAGATCTTCCGTGATCCTGTGCATAATCTGGCGCGGCGTCAGCTCAGATGGATGATTGCAGCCGGCGGCACCCACAACTTCCATAAGCGCGGCCACCGTGTTCTGGTGGAACTGGTAGACGCGCTCTGCCTTGTCAGTGACAACGAGACCGCGCTGTCGTGAGGCATCAGTTGTGGCAATGCCTGTAGGGCATGTGTTCTTGTGGCATTGCAGCGACTGGATGCATCCCAGAGAGAACATGAAGCCGCGTGCTGTGTTGATCCAGTCCGCACCCAGCGCCATCGAAGCAGCCATATGAAAGGCGCTGATCTGTTTGCCCGAAGCGGC
>JBCBWQ010000155.1:0-6063 GCA_039817025.1 Pseudomonadota bacterium
CATTCGTGAGACCTAGTTGCTCTGACCAGCCAACGGGGCCCACTGCGACCGCTGTGAAGGCCACTGCGAGCACGGCGTGGATAGACATGCCCGCCCAGAGCAGACCCTCCGGGCGTCCTGAAAACAACCAGCCAAACAGGAGCGCTGTACCAGCAATGCCTGTCCCAATGGTGAGACGACCGATCAGCGCCATGTCGGGAATAAAGAGCGCTGCGATGAATGTAATCACGGCTATGGTCACCCAAAGGCGCGGCACCGGCCCTGCGCGGGTCATCCACGCGGCAACCAGGACGCTGGCCGCTGGGTAGGCGGTGGCTGCCCAGTTTGCATGGGCCCGGCTAATGACGGCCTGGACAAGAATGATGACCAGAACAGGCACAATGAAGCCGAGCAACCAGCGATCGCGGGCCAGCACGCCTTCGCCGTCAGACCTGCGCATGACGAGCCCGCCAAACAGGAGGGCAAGGAAACTGATCGGCCCGAAGACGCCCATCTGATCGGTCAGGAATTTTCCAGCGTTTTCCGGATTGAATAACGGCCCTCCGAGATTCGCATTGTCGACTGTGTGCCCGACCGTCTGGAACTCATTGGCAGCATTCCAGACGAGATGGGGTGCGAAAATACTGAGCGTCAGCGCAAGCGCTGCGCCGCCCTTGAGGGTCAACAAAGCTTTCCGGCTCGGCGGGTCTGAAATGATCGCAAGCGCGGTTCCAACCGCGAAATAAAGCATCGCGTATTTAGCGAGGAAGCCGATGCCAACGCATATGCCCAGCGTGACAGCGCTCGCCCATCCGCCGGTTTCCGACCGCAGTCGCCAGAAACAGTAAAGCGCCATGCTCCAGAAGGGGAGGAGGACACCGTCTGTCGATATAACGGCGGAAGACAAGACGACGCCCGGCATCAAGAGGTAGCCAAGGCCGGCCAGAAGTCCCGCCCGGTCTCCATACATGGCGCGGCCCAAGCCAAACAGGGCTGTCGCCGCGACGCCGTGCAAGACAGGCGCGGCGAGCCTCACGGCCCATTCTGCGTTACCAAAGATGGCCGTGGTGGCGGCAATGACCCAGGCGATCATCGGGGGCTTTGAGTAATAGCCCCAGGCCGGATCCTGGGCCCACCGCCAGTATTGGGCCTCGTCGGGGCCAAGATTCAGCGGCGTCGCCATAATACCGGCCACCCGCATCACTAAAAGCACGGCCAGCGCAGCAAAGAAAAAGATCGCTGACCGGCTGTATGTAGCGTTGACGGGAGTATGCATGTGGCCGCTTCAGAAACTACTTCGCGACACGTGTAGGCGATCGTCGCCGCCTTAGAAAGCGTTCGAATTCAGTGCTTCTGCAATCACAAGTTCAGGTGTCAGTTGTTGCGTCGCAACAACACCCATCATCCTAAAAACGTCCCGTTATAAAAGCTTCATCAAAGCGTTGCTGAAGTGTCTTGAGGCAGGCGTAACCGCTCCCACAATTGGGGCGAGTCAGGGTGTCCCAATTTTCTGTTCAGCTAGGGGAACATCAAATGTTCAATTGGAAGACGCTCGCAAGCGGCGTTGCTGTCTCGGCGATCGCCGCGTCGGTGGTTCAGGTCGCAGAAGCACAGGTCACAACGTCCGCCATGCGCGGAGAGATTACTTCGGACACGGGCGCTCCCGTCTCAGGCGCAACGGTTGTTGTCCGCCACACGCCATCGGGAACCGTTTCGACGGCAACAACGAACGCATCGGGCATCTTCTCGGCCCGGAACCTGCGCGTTGGTGGTCCGTACACGGTTGAAATCACCGGTGGAGACTTCACTCCGGTGGAAGTCAATGACATCTTCCTCGGCCTTGACGAAACCTTCCCCCTTGCTGTGACCGTTTCCGGCGAACGCACGCTCGAAGCGGTTGTCGTGACGGCATCGCAAGTTGCCTCCGGTTACCTCGACACGGGCCTGTCTTCCACATTCGGTCTCGAAGAACTTGGCGAAGTTGTCTCCATTGACCGCGACATCACAGACATTGCGCAGCTTGATCCGTTCGCGTCAGTCAACGTGCAGTCAGGTGGGGCGAAAGAACTCTCGATCGCTGGTGCCAACAACCGCTTCAACACGCTGACCATTGACGGTATCGCGCTGAACGATCGGTTCGGCCTCAACGCGAACGGGTTCCCAACCCAGCGGTCCCCAATCTCCTTCGATGCAATTGAATCCCTGTCCATCGAAAGCGCGCCATACGACACCGAATTCAACGGCTTCACCGGCGGTACGATCAACGCCGTTACCAAGTCCGGCACGAACGAGTTCCACGGTTCGGCTTACTACTTCACCACCAATGACACGATGGCGGGAGACGAAATCCGTGACCGCAAGGTCGACCGCGACTTCGACGAAGAAACCATTGGTTTCACGCTCGGTGGCCCAATCCTCAAAGACCGCCTGTTCTTCTTCGCCTCCTATGACAAGTTCGAGGAAACAGCGACGCTCAACCGCGGTCCGATCGGCTCAGGTGCTGTGAACATTGAGAACGTCACTGAAGCTGACGTTGCAACGATCTCTCAGATTTCCCGCGACGTTTACGGGTTCGATCCGCTGGACTTCGGCAGCGTACCGCCGGTTGAAGACGAGAAAATCCTCGGCTCGCTCGATTGGAACATCACCAACGATCACCGGGCGAAGTTCACCTACATTCGTACCGAGGGCTCCTCGATCCGCGAGCAGAACGGCAACAATTTCGTTCAGTTCTCGCCCGTCGCCTTCCCATCATCCTGGTACAACCGGTCCGAAACGATCGAGAGCTATATCGGTCACGTCTTTTCTGACTGGACGCCAAACTTCTCGACCGAGTTCAAACTCGCTCAGACCACTCAGGAAACCGGTCAGGACTCCCTCAACGGCGCTGAATTCCCGCTGATCTCTGTGGCGACATCCACCGGCACGGCGATCTCTCTGGGACCAGACCGCTTCCGCCATGGTAACGAGCTCGATCAGGAGTTCCTGCAACTCAAAGCCAAAGCAGAGTACGTGTGGGGAGACCACATCTTCAAGGTTGGCTTCGAGCGCGAGGAAGTCGACGTCGACAACCTGTTTGCACAGAATTCGGAAGGCACCTACGCCTTCACGTCGATCGACAACTTCCGGGACGGCATCGTTGACGAAGTTACCTACGACAACGCGATTACCAACGACGAAAACGACCTGCGGGCGATCTGGGGTTACAATTATAATTCCATCTACGTCCAGGATACCTGGGATGTTCTGAGCAACCTGTCGCTGCTCTATGGTATCCGCTACGACTACTACGAATCCGAAGGCACAATCCGCGAAAATCCGAACTTCGTCGGCCGTTACGGGTTCACCAACACGACCGACATTGACGGTCTCGACATCGTCCTCCCTCGGTTTGGCTTCAATTACGACTTCAACGAAGACATTACCATCCGCGGTGGTATTGGCCGCTTCTCCGGTGGTTCGCCAAACGTATGGGTTTCGAATTCCTATTCCAACGATGGTGTCACCAATGACGGTGTCTCCGCAGAAGGCGTGATCTTCCCGTTCACGCCAGACGCAGCAACCGGTCAGTTCATCCCGCCAGAGTTGCTGACGGAACTCTCAACAACAGAGCCCGACGGGTCTGTTGCAGCGCTGGCACCGGACTTTGAGATTCCAACAACCTGGAAGCTCAACCTGGGTGCGGCCTGGAATGTCGATATTGGTCCATCGCGCGACTGGCTACTGTCCGCCGACGTGCTCTACAACAAGCTCGAAAACCAGCCATTCTGGTTCGACGCCTCCTGCGGCGATCCGGTATCGGTCTCGCCTGACGGACGGCCGGTTTACAACTGCTCAGGCGCGCCTGAGGCAACGGTTGTCGGCAGCACGGACAAGGGCCACTCGACGCTCATTGCTGTTTCGGCTCAGAAAGAGTGGGACAACGGCCTGGACCTGTTCTTCAGCTATACGAACGCTGACGTGAACGATATCGGTTACGGCACGTCGTCCACGGCAACGTCGAACTATTCCGACAGCGCCCGGTTCTCCTACCAGAACCCACGCACCGGGACGTCGAACTTCCAGACCGAACATCTGTTCAAACTGCGACTCGGTTGGGAGAAGGAGTTCGTGAAGGACTACCCGACGAGCGTCTCCATGTTTGCAGAGCGTCGTTCGGGCCAGCCTTACAGCTACACGTTCAACACGAACTCCCGGGCACGCACAGATGTGTTCGGAATTCGTGAGAGCCGTGCAGACGACGCTGGTGCGCTGTTCTACGTCCCGAGCGGGCCTACCGATCCGCTCTTCTCCGCGCAATCCTTCGGCGGAGACGCAGAGACGCAAGCGGCCTTCTTCGAGTACATCGAGAATTCCGAACTCGCTCAATACCAAGGAAGCATCGCGCCTCGGAATGGTGACAACTCCCGCTGGTCGACCATTATCGACCTCCGCTTTGAGCAGGAGTTCCCGGGCCTGCGTGATGCAGACCGGACCTTCCTGTTCGTTGATATCGAGAACGTCGGTAACCTCCTCAACCCAGACTGGGGTGTGATCGAGCGGGTCGAGTATGAGTACATCCGGCAGGTTGCCGCTGCCGAGATCATCGATGGGCAGTATGCCTATGGCTCGCCAGGCCAGGACGGTATCTTTAACACCGGCGACCGCGGCGAATCGACCTTCAGCACCGATGACAATCTCGAAGTGCTGAACCAGTCGCTCTGGCAGATCCAGCTTGGCTTCAAGTACGAGTTCTAGTTCCGCTTGAAGCTTGCGTAGAGTAGAGGGGCGGCGCTTGAAGCGTCGCCCCTTTTTCATGCGTTTATGGAAAGCTTTGCCCGTGTGCTGGCTCGCCATCTGGTGCTGCGTGCGCAGCTGTGGCAATCGAGCCCCATGAGCGCAGAAACCGCAATTTGTCCGCCGGAATGGTCGCCACAGGCGGCTGTCCTTGTTGGCTGGCCTCGCCTGCCAGAGGAGTGGGGCGACGCTTACGATCTGGTCAAGCTGGAGATATCAGGGTTCGTGCGCGCTCTGGCGCAATTCACGCCCGTCAAACTGGTTACCGGCGACGAGACATCCGCAGATGAAGCCTACACCTTCCTTGGCGACACAGCTGACATCGTACAGGTGCCCATGGGCGATATCTGGCTGCGCGATACCGGGCCCGTCATCGGCCAGACCGCATCCGGACAATGGACGGGGCTGAGCTTCGCCTTCAATGGTTGGGGCGGCAAATACGTCATGCCGGGAGATGCAAAGACTGCAGGGGCCCTATGCGGCGTTCTAGGCTTGCGCGAGTCCCGCCACGGCTTCACGCTTGAGGGCGGCGCGGTGGACCTCGATGGAGCCGGCCGCTTGATCACAACACGGTCCTGCGTGTTGAACGGAAATCGGAATTCCGGCTGGACCGAAGATCAGGCAGAGGCGGCCCTGAGGGCGGCGTTTGGCGTGTCCGCGATCACCTGGCTTGATGACGGCCTGCATGGCGATCACACCGACGGCCATGTCGATAATATTGCGCGCTTCGTTTCCGAGAACACAGTCGTGTGCCAGCGTCCTTCGGGCGAAGATGACCCAAATGCTGACGTCCTCGTCAAGATCGAGGAGGCCCTGATGGCCGCTGGCCACGAGACGATCACCGTTCCGTCGCCGGGGCGCATTTGCGCCGACGATGGAACGCCATTGCCCGCCAGCCATATGAATTTCCTGATCACGAACGGAGCCGTGCTGCTGCCGGTCTATGAAGCGACCTATGCGGCTGACGCGGCAGACGCCCTCGCGAAGCTTTTCCCGGAGCGAGAAATACTTGCACTGCCAGCCCGGCATATTCTTGAGGGCGGCGGCGCGTTCCACTGCATGACGCAGCAGGTCCCCGCCGGAGCCCTGCCATGAGTCGATACTTGACCCTCGCCGCCCTCCAAGCGCCATTCGATGCGGACATGGAGTCAAATATTGCCTCTGTGGATGCCATGGTACGAGAGGCTGCGGGGCAGGGGGCGGATGTTGCGCTGCCACCAGAACTGTTCTGCGGACCCTATTTTTGCAAGACGCAGGATGAAGAGCATTTCGCATCAGCCCTTCCGTGGCAAACGCATCCAGCTGTCA
>JBCBWQ010000156.1:0-6046 GCA_039817025.1 Pseudomonadota bacterium
CCGGTTCAGGCAACCCCAACAGGCGGCGGGCTGCCCTTTTGTGTCGCTCACGGATTTGCGCCCCGACAACGCCAAGCGCTGTAGCGAGAACGGTCGCATCGTCCGTGAACCCAAATCCGGCAATCACGTCCGGTATCGCATCGGCAGGCAGCACGAAATAAGCAAGCGCTGCAAAGATCACGGCTTTGGCTTTTCGCGGTGTGGCCGGATCGAGCGCACAGTAATAGGCTGCGGCAAGGTCGTCTGCAAACGGCACCCGCCCCGCAACCCGCATGAGCTTCGGCACGATCCGGCGACGCGTTGTCCTGCGGTTGCGCTCAAGAACCGTCGGTACCTGCGCCGCATCCGGATTAGCTGCCTGTTTGGCGATTTCCCTTGGGTTAGACATTGGCGATGTCCCTCCTGACCTTTAAGTCGGTGCGAGAATAACGCGAAACAAGGGAGGACCACAGTCCATGAAACTCGATTCCAATATCTCCGCCGTCATTACGGGCGGCGCTTCCGGCCTCGGCGCAGCGACAGCGCGGGCGCTATCGGAGCACGGCGTAAAGGTCGCTTTATTCGACCTCAACGAAGAAAAAGGTGAGGCGCTTGCGAGCGAATTGGGCGGTGTATTTTGCCACGTGAATGTCACGTCCGACGAGAGCGTCGACGCCGGATTCGAGAAGTCGCGAGCGGCAATCGGCCAGGAGCGGATTCTGATCAATTGCGCCGGCACTGGAAACGCTATCAAGACGGCGAGTCGGAACAAGGAAACCGGCGAAATTAGCCACTTTCCGCTCGATAAGTTCGATCTCATCATCCAGATCAATCTCGTGGGTACGTTCCGCTGTATCGCGAAATCGGCAGCTGGCATGATGGCGCTCGATCCCATTGACGGGGAACGCGGTGCGATCGTGAACACGGCGTCCGTGGCTGCTGAAGACGGCCAGATCGGCCAGGCATCCTATTCGGCATCCAAAGGCGGTGTGGTCGGTATGACCCTCCCTATCGCGCGTGACCTGTCTCGCGAGCTTATCCGCGTGAACACGATCCTTCCGGGCATTTTCAACACACCGCTCCTTCAGGGCGCGCCGGAGAATGTGAAGCAGGCGCTGGGCGCGCAGGTGCCCAACCCTGCCCGGCTTGGTAATCCAGAAGAATATGCGTCACTCGCAGTCGAAATGTGCCGCAACGGTTATTTCAACGGTGAAGACGTACGCCTCGATGGCGCAATCCGCATGGCGCCGCGCTAGGCGATACCCTCACGCCGAGATCGGTCTACAGCCGATCTCGGTTCATGCGCCATTCCACCGCCAGCGTGACTGCCTCTGCTATCATGAAGGCGATGGGCACCACGATGATTGAGAACAAGCTCGTTGGCCCGCCTGCCAGCTTCTCGAAAACGTCGAACAGGCCAGCAATCGCAACACCGATCAGCCCTGAATCAGCGACCCGCATCCACCACACCGGCTTTGTATAAAGCCATCCGCCTGGCTGCTTACGGAACAGGTAAAGAACAATGCCCGCCACGATGAGCGCTATCAGAGATATAGGGAAGGTTACCGAAGGCGGTACGGCATAGAGCGGTTCGAGCATGCGCTGGACAGCAGGATTTCGCGGCAGGAAAATCGCCACAAACGCATAAACGGGCAGGAAGATCGCAAGGCGTTGCATGGACGCGGCTTACCCGCCGTGCAGGTCAACAGCAACGCCTAAGTCGTTACGCCTCTGGTCGTTGAATCCGGCCGGACAGATTCACAAGAACGTCTTCGGCATTGAAAAAAGCGGGGTCTTCAGGTTTCTCGCCACGACCCATAATGATCTCAGCCGTCGCCTCGTAGCGCACAACCTCGCGGAAGTCATAGCCTGAGAAAAACGGATCGTAGAACGGATCGCGGTAGAAGCCGCGGGACCGATAGAAGGCTGACGGATGCAAACGTCCGCGCGTACCGTAAAACCGGTAGTCGCAATAGAACCCGGAATAAAACGGCGACGGTCCAAACCCGGTGGAAACAAGGCGGCTATCGGCATCTGTTTCCCGGCGAACGACACGGAAGTGATCAAAGCCTTCCTGCGCGGTGAGCTCTGCCGCCCTATAAAGAAGGTATGTCTCTACCGTTTCACGGTCAGTCAGACTGTTGCCCGAAAAACTGACGGACCAGCGATTGGTCTCGATCTGTTGGTTCTCGTACCCCCGAGCGCTGTCTGACGCAGCCTGATAAGGCGTTGCCGTTGCGCACGCACCAAGAACAGCAAGCGCCGCAAGACCGGACGCAAATCGAATTCGGGACATAGCGCGACGCTCCTCCATCGTGTTCATTTCATATTAAGCTATGCAAACTGAACGCCAAGCAACGTATCGGTAACAAAATGAAAACCCCCGACTTTGTGATCAGCCAGGGGTCTCATTCGTTATGCAAACGCTCTTAGGCGGCGTCAGCGCCGATCACGGCTTTCACCTCGAGAAACTCTTCAAAGCCATGCTCACCCCATTCGCGACCGTTGCCGGACTGCTTGTATCCGCCGAAAGGTGCTGAGAAGTCAGGGGATGCGCCATTCATCTGAATCTGGCCGGCACGAATACGGTTGGCAACTTTGGCGGCGTCAGCAGGCGGTCCCTGCACGTAGCCAGCAAGGCCATATTCGGTGTCATTCGCCATTTCGACGGCATGATCGACGTCTTCATAGGGCAGGATGCAAAGCACAGGACCAAAAATCTCTTCACGTGCGATGGTCATGTCGTTTGAAACATTGGCAAAAACGGTTGGCTTGGCGAAGTAGCCTTGATTCAGTCCGTCTGGGCGACCAGTGCCTCCGGCGACGAGCGTTGCGCCTTCATCAATGCCCTTCTGGATCAGGTCTTGGACTTTTTGGTACTGGTTCGCATTAGAGATCGGCCCAATCGCCCCCCGCGGTGCCTCCATACCGCCAGCCACCTGCACCGACTCTGCAGCAGCTTTGGCAATAGCGATCGCCTGGTCTTGCTGATCCTTCTGTACAAACATCCGGCTCGGCGCGTTACAGGACTGGCCCGTGTTCATCATCATGGACTGAACACCGCCGGCAACGGCTTTTTCAAGATCGGCATTCGGGAGCACGATATTCGGTGACTTGCCGCCGAGTTCCTGTGCGACACGCTTCACCGTCGGCGCAGCGGCCTGTGCAACAAGGACACCCGCCCGTGTCGATCCGGTGAAGCTCATCATGTCTACATCCGGGTGGGCGCTCAGCGGCGCACCAACACCCGGACCGTCGCCATTGACGAGGTTGAACACGCCCGCCGGCACACCGGCCTCATGCATGATCTCCGTCAGGATCATCGCATCCAGCGGAGCAATTTCCGATGGTTTCAGCACCATCGTGCAGCCCGCCGCGATGGCCGGTGCCACCTTGCAGGCGATCTGATTCAGCGGCCAATTCCACGGGGTAATAAACCCGCAGACACCAATCGGTTCTTTGCGAAGGATCGTGGAGCCGCGGCGCTCTTCGAATTCGTACTCACGCAGGATTTGGGACATGGTCGCAAAATGACCCATGCCGGCCGGAACCTGAGCTGCGTTGGCTAGCCAGCCCGGTGCGCCCATTTCCCCTGAGATCGCCTCGGCCAATTCACCTTTGCGTGCCGCAATTCCCGCGGTGATCTTGTCGAGCAGCGCAGCGCGTTCTTCAATGCTTGTTTGCGAGAATGACGGGAACGCCGCCTTTGCAGCCGCGACGGCGCGATCAACATCCGCCTCCGTGCCGACAGAGATACGCGCAAAAGGTTCTTCGGTTGCGGGATTCTCGATATCCAGCGTACGTGGCTCAACCGGGTCGACCCATTCTCCGTTAATGTAGAACTGCAGATACTCTTTCATGACCGGCCTCCCAGTGCCTCTTCGACAGCGTTGTCCGCACGCGTTTCTCCTTAGAATTTAGAGACCGGAACGGCGTTTGCATAGCCTAAGGCAGGCGGACTGACCTTACGGAAGGTCCATGCAGGAGGCTGCTATGGCAATAAAATCTTCTGAAGCGGTCGGGTATGCCGTTGCGATGTTGTGCATTGCGACGGGAATGCAGGGCTATGTAACGGACGCTTTGACAGCAGACGCCGCTCTCGCCCTCGCCCTGTGCGGTGTCCCACTCGGCCTTTTTGCGCCTGTCATTCTCGACAGGTCTGGTGCCTAGCGCCGACGCCCGCCAAAAATTCCGCGCAGCACGTATTTTGTAATCTCGCGGCTCGCCGTGCGCATGGTCTGTTTAATTGCAGCTTCGGTTGGTGTCTGCCGCGTTGATCGCCGCCGGGTTTTCTTCTTGGCTGCCTGTTCTTTCGCTTTTGCCTCCTCAGCGGCAGCTTTCTCTGCAGCCTCGGCGGCGTCTGCCTCTCTTTCCTCAAGCAGTTCGTAAGCGGACTCGCGATCAATCGCGTCGTCATAGATCCCGCGAACCGGGCTGTCTGCCATCACAGCTGTGCGTTCCTTGCCTTCAGCTGGACCAAGCCGAGAGGATGGCGGACGGATAAGCGTGCGCTGAACGACACTTGGGGCACCTTTGGAATCAAGCGTTGAAACAAGCGCCTCGCCAACACCAAGATCGGTAATGACCTCTTGGGTATCAAACGCTGGGTTCTCGCGGAAACTCTCTGCCGCAGCCCGGACGCCCTTGCGCTCAGACGGCGTGTAAGCGCGCAAAGCATGCTGGATACGGTTGCCGAGCTGGGCAAGAACGGTATCCGGCAAATCCCGCGGGTTTTGAGTCACAAAGAAAACGCCTACGCCCTTCGACCGGATCAGGCGAACAACTTGCTCAACCTTTTCGACCAGAGCTCTGGGTGCGTCGTTGAACAACAGATGCGCTTCGTCAAAAAAGAAGACGAGAACCGGCTTGTCCGGATCACCGACTTCCGGAAGCTCTTCAAACAGCTCAGACAACAGCCAGAGCAGGAAGGTCGAGTAGAGCCGCGGTGAATTGATGAGCGTCGTTGAATCCAGCACGTTGACGAAACCGCGCCCGTCGCGGGTCGTTCGCATCAGGTCTTGCAGCTTCAGCGCTGGCTCCCCGAAAAAGGCTTCAGCACCTTCCCGCTCGAGTACCAGAAGACGGCGCTGGACAGCACCCAGGCTCGACGTTGCGATATTTCCGTACTCAACAGAAATTTCGTCGCGAATTTCTTTCTGCCCAAGAAAGGCCAGAAGCTTCCGCAGATCCTTCAAGTCCAGGATCAACATGTCATTGTCATCGGCATATTCGAACGCAATCGTCAGAACGCCTTCCTGGGCCTCGGTCAGATCCATCAAACGCGCCAAAAGCAGAGGCCCCATTTCCGAAATGGTTGTCCGCACGGGGTGGCCCTTGTCGCCAAACACATCCCAGAAAACCGTGGGCATTTCGGCATATCCGTAGTCATCAAACCCGATCTTCTCAGCACGCGCGATGAGCTTGTCGTGAAGTTTGTGCGCAGGATCACCGGATTGGGAAATGCCCGATAGATCCCCTTTAACGTCAGCGCAGAACACGGGTACACCTGCGTTGGAGAATCCTTCCGCGAGGATTTGCAAGGTGACGGTTTTGCCGGTGCCCGTTGCGCCCGCAACAAGGCCATGGCGATTGGCGCGGTTTAGAAGCAACACTTGCGCTTCATTTTGCTCGGCACCGCCGCCACCAATGAAAATCGAATCGCTCATGGTTCTGCCTCCGCTCGCGCGCGGCAAGCTAGCGAATGCGCCAGCAGGGGCAAGACGTTGACTGAGAAGCGGCTTGACCGTGCGCCGTCGCAGCATTCAAACATCACGACGGATCTGTAGGGGAATTGCGATGGATTCGAGCACGAAAACCGGCATCTGGATCATCGCGGCCGGCGTCATTATTGCGCTGTTGTATCTGGGCCGAGATATCATGGCTCCATTTGCACTCGCTGTTTTCCTGTTCCTCGTGGTGGAAGGCTTCGCTCGCCTGATCGATGATAAGGTGAAGTTCATCGCGAGTGGTTGGTCCCGCGCGATTGCAATCCTCGGTGTGATTGGGGGATTTGTACTCTTCATCGGTGTGCTCGCGCAGGGCATAGCCCAGTTCGGCGCGCAGTCAG
>JBCBWQ010000157.1:0-5925 GCA_039817025.1 Pseudomonadota bacterium
AGCGCGACCTGACCGGGCGCGGCGACCGATTTATCGTCGAAGGCAAGGTTACGCTGGGCGTTCTCGTCGAGCGGAGTGTGTTTGAGATCGAAAGTCTGTTCCTGAGCGAGACCCGGCTGGAGCCCCTCTCTCACATCATCGCCGCGATCGATCCTGACATTCCCGTCTACGTCGCGCGCCAAACGGTGATGGATGATGTTGCTGGCTTTTCCATCCATCGAGGCGTCCTGGCCTGTGCGAGGAAAGGCCAGCCCCGGATGGTCGCCGATATCGTCGCCGCCGCATCAACTACACTGCTCCTCGCAGGCCTCTCCAACCACGACAATGTCGGCGCCTGCTTTCGCAATGCTGCTGCCCTGGGTGCAGATGCGGTTCTCCTCGATGGTGAGAGCTGCGATCCGCTTTACCGCAAGGCCATCCGCGTGTCGGCTGGAACGGCTCTATGGTTGCCCTTTGTCCATGCAGGACCAGCGGAGGATCACATTGCGGCGGCAATGGCGGCGGGCTTCGACATCTGGGCACTCACGCCCCGTGCGAGCGCCGCAGACATTCGCACGCTGGAGCGGCCCGAGAAGCTCGCCTTGCTCCTCGGTGCGGAAGGGCCAGGCCTGCCGGATTCGCTCATCGAAGCGGCAACGCCGGTACGCATTCCCATGGCTGCGACCGTCGACAGTCTCAATGTCGCAACAGCGGCGGCGGTGGCGCTCAGTCACGCGATGGCTTAGAGCGCGCTGATGGCCGAGTTTTCCTTCGATATCTCTGCTCGCTCCGGCGCGGCGCGCACAGGCATACTGAAAACGCCCCGCGGCGACATCCGCACGCCTGCCTTTATGCCCGTCGGCACCGCAGGCACGGTGAAAGCCTTGTATATGGATCAGGTCGCATCGACGGGTGCGGACATCATCCTCGGCAACACATACCACCTCATGCTCCGCCCGGGCGCGGAGCGTGTGCATCGCCTGGGCGGTCTGCATGCGTTTTCAGGCTGGTCAGGGCCGATGCTGACAGACTCCGGCGGGTTCCAGGTCTGGTCGCTTGCCCAACTCCGCAAAATGGATCCCAACGGCGTCACGTTCCGCAGCCATATCGACGGCTCCGAACACCGCCTGACGCCGGCGCGCTCCATTGAGATACAGGCCGATCTTCTGGGCGCTGACATATCCATGCAACTCGACGAGTGCACCGACTTTCCAGCGACCCATGAAGACGCCAAGCGCAGCCTCGACCTGTCCCTCGATTGGGGCCAGCGCAGCCTTGACGCCTTCGGGGACCGTACCGAGCAGACCCTGTTCGGCATCGTGCAGGGCAGCAATTACGCCGACTTGCGCGAAGAAAGCGCGAAAGGCGTCGTCGCCCAGAGGTTCGGCGGGTATGCCATTGGCGGGCTCGCGGTCGGCGAGGGCCATGCGCAGATGTGTGAGACGTTGGATTGGACCGCGCCCCTCCTGCCGGATAATCGCCCGCGCTACGTCATGGGTGTCGGCAAGCCGGTCGATCTCGTTGAATGCGTCGCGCGCGGAGTGGACATGTTCGACTGCGTCCTGCCGACCCGTTCAGGCCGGCACGGGCAGGCGTGGACCTGGGACGGGCCAATCAATCTCAAGAACGCAAAATTCGCTGAAGACCGCTCGCCCGTGGACGAGGCCGTCGATTGCCCCGCCAGCCGCGATTATTCCCGCGCCTACCTGCATCACCTGTTCAAGGCCGGTGAGTATCTTGGGCCAATGCTGCTATCGTGGCACAACACCGCGTTCTTCCAGGCGCTGATGTCTAGCCTTCGGGCGGCCATTGCGGAGGGGACGTTTCCTGAGCTTCGCGAGACTCTGTCGGCTCGCTGGGCGGCAACGCGTTCAGATCCCCGGACATAGACCCGATATCGCCGGGCAGGGCCGTTTCCTCGATCAGGGACAGCGCTGCAAACTTCGTCGCAATCGGCGCATCTGATCCAACCGGCATGACAGGATCAGCCTCTTCACACGCCATCGCCTGTTCCATGCCGAGCAGGTAGGCACGGCGCTTGGCTCCGCGTTCAAATGCCTTGCGAACATCCTTCGCATGCCCGTCCGCACCGCTGACCTTGCGCACAATATTGCGATAGGGGATCAGGTCGCGCGCCTGAGAGGTCACCGCTCCGAGGACCGACTTTGCTGCCTGGTCTGCCGCCTGATCGGCCAACGGGTCATCCGGTTTGTCAGCCAGCGGTGAGATGGGCGTGCCCAGCGCGCCATTCAGGCGGCCAATTTCAGACTTAATCGTCCAGCAATCGACTGTTTCTAGCGGCGCGAACGGGTCCTCGATTTCTGCAAGCACCACCGGGATTTCGTCCTTGCGCAGGTTGAAGTCCTCAAGCGGCGCAAGCGCGGCATCGCCAAGGCCGTCCCGCGTCTGGCTGACGGCATCGCCCGCAGCCGAGCGCACGTCTCCCAGCTGGAACCGGCGGTCATCTTCGCCAGACCCTTGCGCCAGAGCAGCTGGCCCGCAAAGCCCAGCAACCATAACCACTATACAAGCCATTTCTCTCATGCCCGCGATCTTCACCGCGAGCGCGGCAATTTTGCGGCACCCTGTGACATACAGTTTATTGACCGCACGGGCGGTGTTGCCTATGTACCGCCCTCGGTCAGCGCCCATAGCTCAGCTGGTAGAGCAACTGACTTTTAATCAGTAGGTCACAGGTTCGAACCCTGTTGGGCGTACCAACTCATATGCCGTTGGATTCGATGAAATTTCATCGATCACCAAAACGGAACCGTCACGAGACTAAGCCATAAACCTCATCGGTATTCTGCCGGGGAGCTTTCATGGGCCACGTGTTCCATCGATTTCTGCGTTTGCGCGCCAGCGAAGGCGGCGCAACGTCCATAGAGTACGGCCTGATCGTCTCTTTGTTGGCAGTCGGGATGATCACAGCGTTTGACCAGTTCGGCCAAGCCAACAGCAACACCTTCTCTAAGGTGACAACTGAAATTCAGGAAGCCAGCACCTCTGGCGGCTGAGCCGCCTAGAGGGCTTTGACGATATCCTCGACCATCTTTTTGGCATCCGACAGCAGCATCATCGTATTGTCGTTATAGAACAACGTATTGCCGATGCCTGCATAGCCAGAGCCGAGCGAGCGCTTCACAAATAACACCGTACCGGCATTCTCCACATCCAGAACGGGCATGCCGAAGATCGGGCTTGATGGGTCCGATTTCGCCGCCGGATTTGTGACGTCATTGGCACCGATGACGAAGGCAACATCCGCCGCGGCAAACGCTGAGTTGATGTCCTCGAGTTCAAACACTTCGTCATAGGGAACCTGAGCTTCAGCGAGCAGCACATTCATATGCCCCGGCATCCGTCCGGCGACCGGATGGATCGCATAGGCAATATCGACGCCTTCGTCCTTGAGCTTCTGCGCCATGTCCTTAAGCGCGTGCTGGGCCTGTGCGACGGCCATGCCGTAGCCTGGCACGATGATTACCTTGGATGCATTTTTCATGATGAATGCCGCATCGTCTGCAGAGCCGCGTTTGACGGGGCGCTCCTCGCCACCACCAGAGGCCGCTGCGGCCACGTCATCCCCGCCAAATCCGCCGAGCACGACCGAAAAGAAGCTGCGATTCATGCCCTTGCACATGATGTAGGAGAGGATCGCGCCGGACGAACCGACCAACGTGCCTGTGATGATGAGGCCAAGATTTCCGAGCGTAAATCCAAGCGCTGCGGCAGCCCATCCGGAATAGGAGTTCAGCACAGCGATGACGACCGGCATGTCCGCGCCGCCGATCGGGATGATGAGCGTCACGCCGAGCACTAATGCCAGCACGACAACCGCCCAGAAAGCCCACTCGGCGGTGCCATTGCTCATCGCGAGCAGCACCGTCAGGCCGATAATGCTGCCGAACAACACGATGTTGAGGAGGTGGCGCGCGGGCAGGAGGATCGGCGCGCCCTTCATGTTGCCATTGAGCTTTGCGAAGGCGATGGCGGAGCCGGACACCGTTACCGCGCCAAGCAGGGCGGAGACGCACAGTTCGACGATAGACCGGGCCGAAATGCCGCCGCCCGCATCATTAAGGCTGAAGCTCGCAGGCGCATAGAACGCCGCTGCGGCCACAAGGAGCGACGCGCCGCCGCCGAGCGCGTTGAATGCGCCCACAAGCTGCGGCATGTCCGTCATGGGGGCGCGCTGGGCGAGCGTCGCGCCGACGAACCCGCCAAGGGCAATACCGCCGACGATCAGACCGATGGTGACCGGCTCCAGCGTCGGCGCGATAATCGCAATGGTCGTCGCAAGCGCGATGGCCATGCCGAGCATGCCAAGCTGGTTTCCGGACACGGCCGTTTCAGGGCTCGACAGGCCCCGGATCGACAGAATGAACAGGACGGCCGAAGCCGCGTAGGACAGAGCTGCGAGATCCGCACTGATCATGATTTTTTCCTGTACATGGCCAGCATTCGCCGTGTGACGAGGAAGCCGCCGAAGATATTGATCGATGCGAAGAACACGGCCGCCGCTCCGAGGCCGCGCGCGGTCCAGGTCTCCCGTCCGACCTCAGCCCCGCCCGCTGTCGCCGCCGCCGCAATCACGGCCGCCACAACCACAATTGCTGAAATCGCATTGGTGACAGACATGAGGGGCGTGTGCAGCGCCGGGGTCACCGACCACACAACGTAGTAACCGACGAAGACCGCCAGTACGAAAATCACCACGAGGAAAACGGTCGCGTCGACACCTTGCAGTGAGCTTGCGGCGAACGCTGGCATAGCCAGCGATGCCGCACATAAAAGCGCGGTCAGGAATTTCATGATGTCAGCCTCTCATTCACGGTCTCTCCGCCGCGCGTCAGCAGCATGGCGGTGACAATCTCATCATCGGTATCGAGGGTCAGCGCGCCATCCTCCGCCGTGATCAGCGGCAGGAAAGCAAGCAGGTTCTTGGCGTAAAGCGCACTCGAATCCGCCGGTAGGCGCGCAGGCAGGTTGGTAAAGCCAGCGATCTTCACGCCGCCATGGTCGACAACCTCATCAGGCTTGGAAAGTGGGCAGTTGCCGCCTTGTGCAACGGCCATATCAACAATCACTGACCCTGGCCGCATGGACTCCACCATCTCTTGTGTCACCAGGACAGGGGCAGGCCGCCCGGGGATCAGCGCGGTCGTGACCACGATGTCCTGCTTTGCGATGTGGCTGGCCGTCAGCTCTGCCTGCTTCTTCTGGTACTCTTCCGACATCTGCTTCGCATAGCCGCCGGCGGTTTCCGCTGCCTTGAACTCCTCATCTTCAACGGCAATGAATTTTGCACCCAGCGACGCCACTTGTTCCTTTGCTGCCGGGCGCACATCCGTAGCGGTCACAACTGCCCCAAGCCGCCGCGCCGTGGCGATGGCCTGCAGGCCGGCAACGCCCGCGCCCATAACAAACACCTTAGCCGGGGCCACCGTGCCAGCCGCGGTCATCATCATCGGCATGGCCCGGCCATAGATCTGCGCGCCTTCGATAACGGTGCGGTACCCGGCAAGGTTCGATTGCGAAGACAGGGCGTCCATGGATTGCGCCCGCGTGATCCGCGGCGTGAACTCCATAGCGAGCGACGCGACCTTGCGCCCATTGAGGGCGTCCAGTGTTTCGCCTGCGCTGAAGGGGTCAAGCTGCGAGATAAACGCCGAGCCTTCAGGGAGCGCTTTGATCTGCGCGTCGTTCGGCCTGCGCACCATCATAACGAGATCAGCGTCTTTCGCTGCGGCGGCACCATCTGGCGCGATTGACGCGCCTGCGGCTTCATACGCTGCGTCGAGTGCTCCGGCCTGCAAGCCGGCATCATGCTCAACCGTTACGGCGTGCCCGAGACCAATAAGCTTGGCCACAGTATCGGGGACCGCAGCGACGCGAGTCTCGCCGTCTGCGCTTTCTTTGAGAATGGAGATCTTCATATGGCGG
>JBCBWQ010000158.1:0-5885 GCA_039817025.1 Pseudomonadota bacterium
AGGCCAAGCTCTATGAGCGATGCTGTGTCCGCGTCGATGCCATCCGTCAGCAGGGTCGCCATCGCGGCATCAACATGCGCGCGATACGCTTTCACCGTATCAAGATCGGGCCGGGTCAGAAGGCCGCGCTGCGGCCTTGGATGCCGGTCGCCAACAGCGTCATAGTAGGAATTGAATAGATAGCCGAACCGGTCGTCGAACAGGTCATACCCCGGCGTGCGTGGCCCCAGCAGGAACGTTTCCCAGAACCATGTCGTATGCGCGAGGTGCCACTTGGCCGGGCTCGCGTCGGGCATCGATTGCGCCGTTGCGTCAGCATCGGAAAGCGGTGCGGCGAATGCGAGGCTTTGGGCTCGGACATGTTCAAACCGCTGCAAGAGTGGCGCAGCATGTTGGGCGGACTTTGGAGAGGTGGGCATTTCAGGGTCACTACCGGCGCGGCGCGCTCGGTCTCCTTGCGGCTTCCATATTTTTTAGCAAGACAATCCGCTCGCGCGAAGGGCGACTTAGCGTCCATCACACCCCAACTTAGTCTTGAAAGCACGCGCCCGCGATCCAAGACCCGAACCCTCAGAAGCCACCACCGGTCTTGAACCCACCGCCGCCACGTCGGCCGCCGCCTCCGCCGCCGCCGCCAATCTTGATATCTGGCCAGGATGAGCGCCGTGTCCGCCGCCTCGGCGGTGACATGCCGCCGCCCCACGGTGATCCGCGACCCCCGCTCTGCCGGCCAGCCTCCTTCACAATTTCCCATAATATATCACCAACACCCTCGGGCAGGCCCAGCGTGTCGGACCGGCTGCGCCCACCGAAGCCGCGGCTCGCCTTTGGCTCCTGGCGCCGGACAGATCGGCTGAGCGTGCGGAACACGCTGTCGACGCCGCCGGAGCCGCGGATAATGTCTACAATCGCCCGGTCGATCGCGCTTTTCTTGAACCGCGCATAGGCAGTGTCAAACCGCGCGCCCTTGAACTTTCGCCGCAGGCTTTCCAGCGCCATGAGATCGGTCTTGTGCCTGGCCGGCAGCTCCCTTGAGCGCTTGCCCTCCAGATCGAGCGACATCTCCTCCGCGCGCAGTTTGACAAGCCGGTCAATCAGCTCATCATCATTCAGTGCCAGTGTTTCAGCGGCCAGCACGCGCAAATTCGGAAAACTCGCGGCGCGAAGACCGTCTTCCAGCAGACGGCGCGCCTGAAATGCCGGCCCTGCTTCTGCCGCAAGGGCGGCGTCATGGTCATCGGCGAGGGCGCGGTGGCGCTCCTCCGCTGCAAAAATCTCAGCATCGGTCGCCTCGATCTCGGCCTGTAGCCTGTCAGCCTCGGCCTGCATTTCCGGCGCGCCAGCGGTTGCCAGCGCGTCTTTCTCAGCAGCCTCAAGCGCCTCAAGCGCGTCGACTTCAGCGGCCTCGACGCGTTCGAGATGCTCCGCAAGCCGCTCTGGCAGCTCCGTCAGCCGATCATAATTGAGATACGCCGTGTCATAGTCGCTGAGCCGCGCCACCCAATGGTCCAGCATTCGGGTAATCGGACCGGCCTTATAGTCCGGCGTGCGAAAGCCACGCTTCCAGAGGTAGGAAAACAGAGGGTCCTCGCGATAGGGCTCACCTTTGACGTTTCGGTCTTCCTTGGCCACGGCGAGCTTCTGTTCAGCGCGCGCCGCAACTGTTGCCGCGTGTTCCGCTGCGGCCCGGAGCCCTCCATAGGCTTCGTCGCTTTCCAATGCCTGCTCGACCGTGGCAACCTTGCTCTCATACCGATCAAGCGCTGACGCCCGGTCTTCATTGAGACTCCGGCGTTTCTCCTCAAGCGCTTCAAGGGTATCCGAGGCGGCCTCAAGCGCGGATGCTGACCGGGCAATGTAGGCCTCATGGTCATCGATCAGATCGCGTGCCTTCAGGTGGAGGGCATCGAGCTCCGACACATCGAGGCTCGCCGCAAGATCGAGGCGAATGCCAGCAAGCGCCCTGTAAGCCTCCACCTGCCCATCGCGCACCTCAGCGCGCCGCGTCTGCGCACGTTCGGCATCTTCAATCGCGCTCGCAAGCGCCTTGCGCACATCCGAAATGCTGCGGTCCAGCCGCGACAGCGCTTCCCGTCCGTTTAGCGTCGCCATGGCATCACCATTCGAATATCGCTCCGCCGGCAATCTCGACGCTGTAGTCGGGCTCCATCATGCCCGCTGACTTCCGACCGATAACGGCATTCTGGATGATCTGATCATCGCGCTTGTCAGCGGCCACCTCATCGAAGACCGCTTGAGGCACACGCTGGCCCCATTTCGACACCCGCCGCACGGACTGGTCTTCCTCGCTGGCGAGCGGCACCGTGACCGGCGCACCACTCGGCCCGATGGCTTCGACGATAAGATAGTAATTGCGTGCCGATGGCAGGTCGTCGGGAATACGGAACACGCCGGACAATTCACCTGGCCGCGAAACAACGCGCACTGTGTAAACCGCCGCCAAGTCAGTTTTCAGCGTCTCCAACGCCGTCACGGCTGTGCGCGCATCGTCACGATCTCCCTCGGCAACCGCAGCGATGCCATTCTGGTAAAATCCTTCAGCGATTGCATCGACATCGTCTGAGAGTGCCGCCGCCTGCGCCTCATTCCGCAAGCGCGCCAGGTCCGCCGGTATCGTTTCCTGCAGCTCCACGCGCTGGGCCTCGGCTTTCGCATTGGCCGGCCCTGCAACGCCGAACTGATACGCGCCAAGCCCAACAACAAGCGCACCGACGGCACCAATCAAAGGCTTCAGCCACCGGTCCCGGCTTACATAGAGCTTTGCGAGCCACACCGAGAAAGACGGCTCAGGCGGGGTATAAACAAAGCGCTTTTCTTCGAGCGCCTGGACACCATCCTTCAGGATCCGATCCGGCACCTCGATGCCCTGCGCCGCGTAGATTTCCCGTAACCGCTCGATCAGCTGCGCCTCGCGCCCTTCGGCGTCCAGCTCACGCGCGACCATGTTCTCGCGGTGGCGCAGCGTATCCACCACATCCATCGCCAGCAGCACATCGTCGAGAGGACGTGCCTCGCCGGTTGTCTCGTCGATCACAGGGACGGTGTCAGTCTCGGCCAAGGCCGCGATCTCAGTTTGCGGGCAGGAGCGCCGCGGCCGCGCCTCGCTCAACCAGGGCTGTCAGTCGGCGCTTGCCATCTTCGACCGCTTCCCGGATCTCCTCCGAATTTCTGGTTGAGAGACCGCGCATCTCTTCGATGATCTGCTGGCTGCGCTCCTGATACGCCACTACGCTATCGACCAGCATTTTCACCGAAGCCGCCGAAACCGTCGGGCCGTAGCCTGACTTGGTCGCCGCCTCCTGAACTTCGGAGCCAATGTCCGCCAACACTTCAAGCGACTTGTTCACGCCGTCCTTCATCGCTTCCAGCGTCTGTGTCGATTCATGCAGTCCGTGCATGCCGGTAAAGCTGGCGGTCAGCGCCGTCAGCACAATCTCGTTCGTGCCAAAGAAGCTCACCGACTGGGCATAAATGCGCTCCTTGGCATTCGTCGTCTGGACCAGGCGGGCCATGACGACTTCGGACGTATTGTAGCCGATCGTGATATTGTCCGAGAGGTCCTTGGCGATCTGGTAGCGCTTCTCTTCGGCCTGCAGCTTGCGCAGCTCCTCATCGCGGGCCAGCTCCAGCCTGGCCCGCTCAGCCGGGTCTTCACCAAGGAAGCCAGCCACCTTCGCCACGGCCGTATTGACGTCGGCGCGTGCCGCGTCAAGTTTGCCTTCAGCCGTCTTGAGCACCTCCAGAGCCATCACCTCGGACTGCTTCATCGCGCCGCGAAAATCGAGATAAGCTTCGAGAATCTTGCGCTCACGCTCAATCTGGTTCGCGGTCTCGTCCTGCACCTCAAGATACAGGTCCTTGATCTTTCCGAACCGGCTGGCGATGTCGCCGCGAGTCATTTTCATCCAGACATTGGAAAAGCGCTCCAACGTCGAGATTTTCCCGTCCTTGTACTGGTCGACAAGGTCCTTGGCATCGTCACGGATCGACGTAAACGCCGCCGTGATGCCTTCGTAGCGCTCGCCCACCGTAAAGCCTGACACTTGCTCGCGCACGACATCATTGAACAGGCTGGCCTGATCAAGCGTGCGCGCTATCGCGGCCACACGATCCGGATCGAGGTCCGATATTTGCTCGAGCAGCGCCACGATCGGCGCAGCACCGGACTTTTCGCTCTTCGACACAAGACCAAGGTCACGCAGGCCACCCATGGCCTTGTCGAGATATTGGAGCGCGCTGGGGCTTGCTGCCTCTGTCATGGGATTGATCCTCTGCCTGTGCGCCACCCATGCGGCGCTGTCACAGAACCCTATGCCGACACACGCAGACCGGGCAAGCGCACACCGATCGCTATTCGCTACAACCCGGCCAGAACCGCCTGAATGCGCTCGGAAACCGCGCTCCAGGCGTCATTTGCCATGTCCTGCGGCGTCGCCATCCAGGACCCGCCCACAGCAGAAACATTCGGCAGGTCCAGATAGGATTTCACCATATCCGGCTTAATCCCGCCCGTTGGCATGAATTTCATCTTCGGCAAGGGGCCGGCGAGCCCTTTGATATAGGCTGCGCCGCCTGCCTGTTCGGCCGGGAAGAATTTCACCATGCTGAACCCTTCCGCCGCGCGCGCCATGGCTTCAGACGCCGTCGCGGTGCCGGGTAAGCCGATCAGCCCGCACGAAACCATGGCCTCGGCGAGGTCTGGAGAGACGCCCGGCGAAACGAGAAACTCTGATCCCGCAGCCTTGGCCTTATCGATATCTGCAGCCGTAAGAATCGTACCCGCACCCATGATCAGCTCGGGCGCGGCTTGCTTCATCGCCGAAATAGCCTCGAGCGCTGCCGGTGTGCGCAGCGTGACTTCGGCCACGGTTACGCCGCCGTCCATCAGGGCTTCTGCCAGGGGGGCGGCCTTGCTGGCATCGTCCACCACCAACACAGGCACAAGCGGACACCGCTCAAGCGCAGCTTCGAAACGGGCTTGGTCAATCATGCTGAGATCTCACGTTCAAAATGCAGCGCAGCCGCACCGATGAGCGGAGCCGCGCCGTCTTTCAAGAGCCGAACTGGAATAGGTCGCATGTATTCCGACATGGGCCCGCGCTCAAAGAAACGCGCCAGAGCGTGCGGCGCAGACAGAAACGATACGAGCCGTTCGGCAACGCCGCCCGTGACAACGACCCCTCCGGTCGCGCCGTTAATCAGTGCGACATCGCCCAGCGTCTCCAGCACGGACCCGGATCGGATCTCACAGATCTGCTTGCAGATCTCGTCGCCCCGTTGCGCACGCTCAAGGATGTCGGCCGCCGATGCTTGCTCGTACGCGACGCCGTGAATCCCGCACAGCGCCTCATGGACAGCATCGAGCCCAGAGCCAGACAACACCAGCTCTCTCGACACATATCCGAACTTCGCCCGAAGCGCCTCAGCCAGCGCCCATTCAATGTCAGACTGCGGAGCAAACGCCGAATGACCGCCTTCACCCGTAAGCACGCGCCATCCCGATGCGCCCACAGGAACCAGCGTCGCCATACCCAGTCCGGTTCCGGGACCAGCCACAAGGATCGGCGCACGCTTTGACGCTGGTTTGCCTGCGTGCAGCGTATGGAAGGCCTCGGCGGCAAGCTCGGGAATTGCCCGGGCCATGGCCGCGTAGTCATTCACAAGACGGACATCTGCGAAACCCTGCGTGTCCTCAATCGCTTTTGCGTCGACCGTCCAGTCACGATTGGTCAGCGCCACCCTCCGATCCTTCACAGGCCCAGCCAGAGCGAAGAGCGCGGTTGCAGGTTGATCTACGTCCAGATCAGAAAGGTAGGTAGCGAGCCCTTCGTCAAAACTCCCAAAATCGTCATTCGGCATGCGCG
>JBCBWQ010000159.1:0-5864 GCA_039817025.1 Pseudomonadota bacterium
CGTGATGGCGCTCGGAGCAATCGCAGAGCGCGACAAAGCTACTGCGGCTGAGCGGAGCGTTCAGGCTCTTGATCGCCATGCGCGGGTTTCGTTCCTGATGGGTCTGATCTGGGCCGTGGCACCGCTCATCGTACTGCCCTTCGCTGATCCAACCGGACAAATGATGCTCTGTATCATCATGTGCGGCGTCATGTTTGCTGGTGCGTTCCTGATGTCCCGAACGCCAGACTCGGCTATGGGCTTTGTCGCGCCGATCCTGGCGGGAACCCTTATTGCGTTGCAGATCGGAAACGACCCTCGCAATGACTACTTGTCGATCCTGATCATCATTTACGGCTTTATCCTATGGCTCTCCATCCAATGGACCTATGGGCAGGCCGTCTCCGAATTCCTGGGCCAATCAGCCGTGGAGGAGCAGCGTCAACTCATCAGTCTGCTGCTTCGCGATTTTGAAGAGAGCTCGTCGGACTGGCTCTGGCAAACGGATGAAAACGGACTGATCGTCGATCTCCCTGTTTCGTCGGGCAAGGAAACCGGTCCGACCTCATCGAGGATGCATGTTGGCGTTTCACTCGCCTCTCTCTTTGAAGACGACAAGGCGCAGCGGGCGCTCTTCTCTTGCATGCGCCGAAGGAGCGCATTCAAGGATATCGTTGTTCGTGTCGGTGATGATGACGCTGAGCCGGTATGGTGGTCCGTTACGGGCAAACCCGTCTTCCGGGCGGGACAGTTTACGGGTTTTCGCGGCGTTGCCTCCGATGTGACGCTGTCCAAGCGCGCTGAAGATCGCGTGTCCTACATGGCTCACTATGACAGCCTAACGGGGTTGCCGAACCGCGCCACGCTCATGGAGTCGATGGAGCGAGCATTCGATCAGCCAATGCCGGACGGCTACAAACGGGCTTTGCTTTGGATCGATCTCGACAATTTCAAATGGGTCAATGATACGCTCGGTCATCCAGCTGGCGACGAGCTGTTGCGCATGGTTGCCGGTCGCATTCAGACGTGTTGCACGGACGGAGACGTCATCGCGCGGCTTGGCGGTGACGAATTCGCTGTGATCCTTGAGCGTACCGAAGGCGAGCTGAACGCGACGCTCGATCGTCTGATCCATACGCTTCAGGACCCTTACCAGGTCTTCGAATCGATCGCTCAATGCGGCGCCAGTATCGGCGTTCGCCTGTTTGATCCTGAGCTGACAGATATGGATTTGATGTGCATTCAGGCCGACCTGGCGCTCTATGAAGCCAAGAATAAAGGCAAGGGCGCGTGGTTCGTTTTCGACGACGAGCTGGCAGAAAAGGCCCACCGTCGCCGTCAAGTCGAGCTGGATCTTGGCAAGGCCTGCGAGCGCAACGAATTGCAGGTCCACTTTCAGCCCCTCCAAAGTGCAGTCACAGGGCGCGTTGTCGCTTTTGAAACACTGCTGCGATGGTATCACCCGGAGCGCGGCCTCGTTATGCCGAGCGAGTTCATTGAGCATGCTGAGGATGCGGGCCTGATTTCGCGCATCGGGGACTGGGTTATTCGCGCAGCGCTCGCGGAAGCCCGGCGCTTACCGGACGATTGCCGGGTCGCGATCAATATCTCGCCCTTGCAAATCCACTCCTCGGGTTTGTTGTCCACTGTGATGAATGCGCTTGCTGCAAATGGAATCGAGCCGTCTCGCCTCGAACTGGAAATCACGGAAAGCGTGTTGATGGCCGACACCGCTTTTACGCTCGAGCGGCTGCACAATCTCAAATCACTTGGCGTTCGCATTGCGCTGGATGACTTCGGAACTGGCTATTCGTCGCTACGCTACCTTCGGGCGTTCCCCTTCGACAAGATCAAGATCGACAAGAGTTTCGTCCGCGATCTCGAGGGCAGCGAAGATGCGCGCACCATTACCATCGCCACACTCAAACTCGCCAAGGCTTTGGGTATGACATGCACGGCGGAGGGGGTTGAAACCGAGTTCCAGCGCGATTTCCTCTCTTCAAACCGGTGTGACGAGTTGCAGGGTTACCTGATCAGCAAAGCCCAGCCGCTCGACAATCTGCAACACCTGATCGAGCTGAAACCGACCCTTCAAACAGCACAGCAGGGTCCGTCGAGCGACGAGTCCGAGGCGCGCCGTACCGCTGCCGCTCGCTAAGCCCTAGTCGCTCCGCCCAAACAACCCGCCCAGCGCATCGCGCGCAAGATCCTCGGCGGCATCCTCCAGGGTTTGCTCATCTTCCTCTTCGTCGCCTTCAGCCGGGGTTTCTTCAGCGGCGTCGGCCTGTCCGCGCGATAACCCGAGCGCGTCTGACAGACCGGAGCCAAGCTCGTCGCCGATGCGATCGGCTATTTCATCGCGCGCCTGCGCCTCCAGCCGCCCCGTCAGGGCCTGGCGCAATAGATTCGTGTCTGGAGAAATCGACGGCGAAAGCCATGACCCACTAAGCTTGAAAGGGATAGGCACGCCATTCAGCTGAACCGCACTGGCGGACGTGCCGGATGCTGAGCTGTCAATGCTTGGAACAATACTCAGATCCAGCGACTGGCCGCCAAGATTTATTGATCCGCTCCCGTCCAGAGTCACAAGGGAGTTGACCACTTGAAGAGCGCTTACCGAGGCGATGCCGTCACGAACCGAGAAGTTGGCCTTGAAGTCTGTAAAGTCTGTTTCCGCCTCTTCTGACATGCCGAGCGAAAGCTGTCCGCTCGCGAGTGCCGTGCGCAGGTCCGCCGCGCTGCGAACGAGCTGGCCAGCATTGAACCCGCTCACCGCACCGTCGGCGAGATCCATGCCGAATGTGCCAGTTAGACCCTCCACGATCGCTTTGAGGCTCTGGCCAGAACTGGTCACATCAACTGACACACCGCCTGCGCCAGACACGGAGTCGATCCCGGCAAACGTGGACAGGAGCGATTGGATGGCCACGCTTTGCCCGGACATATCAAGCGAGATCGAAGGCGTTTCGCCACTCGCATTGACCCCAAGGCCTCCGCGCCACGCCCCACCAAAGATCTGCGCTTTGGTGAGATCTGCCTTGAGGTGTCCCCCATCAAGGTTGGCCGCGACATCGAGATCCTGGAGCGTGACAGCGCCGAGGGTCAGCGCATTCGTTTTGAGGGTGATGTCCGCATCAACAGCCTTGAGGCCCGCAAGATCTAGCGGCGCATCGCTCCACCCCTCCGATGACGCAGAGCTCGACGAAGACCCTCCATCGCTAGCGAGGAAGGGAGACAGGTCCAATGCTGATGATGACAAGTCCGCCTTGATCTTCGGCGTTGCCCCAGAAATGTCGACGCTGGCAGTCCCCGTCATCGCAATATCGTCGAGCTTCAGGTCGAGTCCCTGCATTGCGATCGAGTCAAACGATCCGGACGGCTGCGCCGATAAAGAGAAAGACTGAAGCGTTTCGCCCGGCGCAAGCGCGACATCAAACGCAGACATCAAATCGCGCAGTCGAGTGCTCGACGCTGTCAGAGCGCCATTCAGGCGACTCTCACCGAGGTCGACATCCCCTTGGTAGCGCGCCTCGAACAGTGCGCCGGTGTGGCTGAAACTCAAGCCGGTCAGTGCCAAGGCCGAAACAGGGCCGGCTGCCGATGTCGACACCTGAATCTGCTCGAGCGCGGCGGCCTGTGGAATTTCCAACGCCAATGCAGATAAAAGCGTAGCGACATCTTCAACGGTTGCGTCTATCGATCCGTCTAGGGTTGGTGTTTCGCCAAGGGCTATGTCGCCTTGGTATCGGGCCTGAAACAGCGCACCGGTATGGCTGATATCAGCAGCGCTGAGCGCCAGGGCGCTGACAGGACCTGATGCATTGGCCGACAGGGCGATGCGCTCAAGGGCTGCGGCTTGCGGCAGGTCTATCCCAGCAAGATCTAGCAGAGCTGTGATGTCCTCAATCGAGGCGTTCATTGCGCCATCCAGCGCCGGGGCGTCACCGAGGGTGAGGGTGCCACCATAGTCCGCGGCAGCCCCAGCAAGCCCTGCATTTATGTCAACTTCAGTCGCGCTTCCATCCAGCGCTGCTTGTAGTGATTCAATGTCGACATCGAAAGAAAAGGGCTGGCCCTGAAACTGTCCCGCACCCTTCGCCGACAAGGGCTGATCGAGCGCCTGTAGCGAGGCTTCGGCAGTAAACGCCTCGACCGCATAGGACTGCCCGCTGACAGCGTCGACATAGCTGAGCGATGCATTCTCAAGCCGCGCAGACTCAACGCCCGCATTCACCGAGCCGCCGGCATCCTCTTCCGCGGGAGGAGCATCGTCGGATGGCGTTCCGAATTCCCAGTTCGCGCGCCCATCTTTCAGCCGCTCAAGCTTCACATCGGCATCAACAAAGGCAAGCTCAGCCACTTCAACGCGCCCGCTGATCAAAGGCATCCAGCGCACAGCCCCGCGTAATTCACCGGCTTCGACCATATTTGGATCCGAAAATCCCTCTGGGTTGGCGACGGTGACGTCTTTCACGCTCGCTGCGATTCGAGGGAAAACAGACAGACGTGCATCGCCCGCAAGTGTTACGGTCCGCCCTGTGGCTTTGGTTGCCGCCTGTTCGATCTGTGCTTTGTAGACCGACCCTGGAACAAGGAATGGAACAACGGCGGCTGCGATCAGGAGCGCAACGACGACGCCGCCGACGATCAAGAGGATACGTTTCATGGTCTGAGGAATCCCAAAATTCTGCTTAGCTGCTAAATATACACCGCTCATGTCAAACTGATGGCGGTTCCTGCTTGACCACATCCGCCGCGCCGACTAAACCCGCGGCTTCATCGCAGCTGCGATGGCGAAATGCGCGGGTGTAGCTCAGTTGGTTAGAGTGCCGGCCTGTCACGCCGGAGGTCGCGGGTTCGAGCCCCGTCACTCGCGCCATTTCTCCGGAAATGAAAGTTCTTCAAGCCCCTGAAATCATTGAACTTATTGGATTGGCCTCGTGTCGATTCGGGTTCGACGCCGGTGTTTGCACTACAGTTTGCACTACAGTTTGCATACTTTTTGCACTACAAATCGCGATGAAGAACACAGGACTTGGAAGACGATATCTTAAGGAACGCGGCGGCTGGTGGCACTATCAGCGGCGGGTTCCATCTCGTTATGGTGACATTGATGACCGCGGTCTGATCCAGATCGCACTGCGCACCCAATCCATTGAAGTTGCCATGATGCGCCGCGACGGTCTCGCTGAAGCCGACGAGGCGATGTGGAATGCAAAAGCACTTGAGTTGATGGGGCCTAATGGAGACCGGACGACTTGGCGGGTCGCGGACCATCGGCATAAGGCGGCTGTCTCACGTGCTATGGCACAAAGGTTTGTAAATAGGCCCATCGAAGAGATCGCTGCACTTCCAGATTTGGAAGAGATTGTGGAGCGCCTGAAGGCCACCGACAGAGGTAAAGCGCCGACAGAAGCGAAAGCCGAAGCCTTACTCGGCGGCGTACCGGAGCCGGAGGACAAGACGACCGTTTCTGAAGCGTTTGAGCTCTACGTGTCGAAGATCGCCTTCGACGATCAGTACAACAAGTCCGACGCACAGCGCCGCGCATGGGAGAAAACAAAGCGAACCTCAATCGACTACTTCATTGAGCAGATCGGCGATATCCCACTCATCGAAATTACCCGTGACGTCGCCATCAAATACCGGGATTGGTGGCAGTCGCGTATGCTGCCCCAGAAGGATGGCTCAAAGCCAATCACGCCGAACACGGCCAACGGGCACATTGGCAACATGCGGTCACTCTACAAACGCTACTTCAAGTATCGCGGCGAGACCGATATCGAAGATCCGTTTCGCGGTTTCTTCTTTGCAGGGAAATCCACCGTCGAGCGTGCCTCGTTCAGCGATGAGTGGGTCCGTTCACGAATATTGGTGCCCGGCTT